>CAINVP010000068.1 GCA_903854185.1 uncultured Actinomycetes bacterium | reverse complement strand
GGTGGCTAGGTGTTCCACTTTATGGAACAAAAATCCCACAATACGGGGCGATAAACCCTAATAATTTACCTATGACACAGGTGACGCAGATGAAGACGATCCTCGATGCAATTGGAAATACTCCCCTCATCCATATCGAGGGTATCTGGGTGAAGATGGAGTTCATGAATCCATCGGGTTCAATCAAGGCACGAATCGCTAAGTACATGATTGAACGCGCCGAGAGCGAGGGTCTTCTTAAGCCCGGCGACACTATCGTTGAAGCGAGTAGTGGCAATACCGGCAACGCCATGTCAATGGTCGCAGCTGTAAAGGGCTACAAGATGCTCGTCATCATGCCTGACAACATGAGCCCAGAGCGCACTGCGATTAGCCAAGCATTTGGTGCTGAAGTACATACCATGGGCGATTTCCATGTGAACGATGCGCTGGATGAGGCTCGTCGAATCGGCGAACAGCCTGGCTACTTCGCACCGCAGCAGTTTGATAACGAGTGGAATGTTATTGAAAATCGTGAATGGCTCGGCGAAGAGATTCTCAATGAACTCCCAGTACTGCCTGATCTTGTTATTGGCGGAGTTGGTACGGGTGGAACTATCGTGGGAGTTGGACAGGCATTTAAAGCGGCTAACCCTGCGTGCAAAGTGATCGCCCTTGAACCGGCAGAGTCATGCACCATCCTCTGCGGTGAGGTAAGTAAGCACTTGATTGAAGGTATCGCTGATGGCTTTGTACCTGGAATAGTTCAGCGCCACCATTCAGAAATTGATGGTTTTGTAGATGTGCACTCTCATGAGGCAATTGAAGAGATGCGTCGCCTGGCGCGAGTCCATGGCATTTTCGTTGGACCTTCTTCGGGGGCACATATGTTGGCAGCGCAACGCCTCAAAGTGCAGTACGGCGTTGAAAATGTAGTTACCTTCTTCTGCGATGAGGGCGAAAAGTACCTCAACGATTATTGGATCAAGTCAGCGAAGTAAATTGCTTCGCTCTGCCATCACGGGCAAAGGCTAAGAGCGTTAACCCAAATTCATCGGCAATCTCTATTGCAAGTGATGTTGGCGCACTGACGCCAATGAGCGAACTGGCTCCTGCGCATATGGCCTTCTGCACAATCTCATATCCCACTCGCCCAGATACTACGATGCTGTATCCCGAAAGCGGCAGCAAGCCCTGAATAAGTGCGCTGCCTATGACTTTATCTACTGCGTTGTGTCGGCCAACATCTTCGCGGGCGATAACTGGGCTTCCCTCTGGATCGATCAACACTGCGGCGTGAAGGCCGCCGGTTTTAGTAAAGATTGCTTGGCGGCCATTCAGGGCCTCGGTGAAGCCAGCGAGAGTAGAGAGCGAGTGTGGAGTTGGCGTGACATTTCCTGTACCTCGAGCTCGCAAGTCAGAGATATTGGTAGAACCACAGACACCACAGGCGCTCGTCATCGTGAAACGCCGCTCCATGGTTCTGGGTTGAGCGGGAGCGCTCTCATCAACGGTTGCTATCACTACATTAGCCCGCTGCCGCGGCGTGAGCGAGCGATCAGCGCAGACCTTTACCTCAATCAAATCTTCCGGATTCGACAGAAAACCCTCACCCCATAAAAAACCTGCAGCTAACTCTAAATCAGCGCCTGGAGTTCGCATTGTGATGCCTAGTTGTTCTTCCGAACTCCCTTTACGTATACGAATCTCAAGGGGCTCCTCCACAACAACGCTATCGGTTGTGGGCACTTCCGTATCGCTCGGTATTGCTCGTACCTTTGATATAGAAGATGGGGCGCTATCCTCGTTTTGCATGTCGGTAGAACTCTGTGTACTCAGCCGGAAGAGTTGGCTTTCCCTGAATGAGATCAGCAGCGCGTTCGGCGACCATCATGACCGGCGCATAAATATTTCCATTGGTGACATACGGAAAAACTGAGGCATCACAGACTCGAAGACCTTCTACACCGTGAACCTTCATCGTCTCAGGATCAACGACTGACATCTCATCTGTTCCCATCTTTGCAGTGCAGGAAGGGTGAAGTGCGGTCTCGCCATCTTTACGAACCCAATCAAGAATTTCTTCGGGAGTTGTCACAGCCGACCCTGGAGAAGTCTCTCCCCCATTGAATGGCGCCATCGCTGGCTGGGTGAGGATGCGACGCGCTACCTGCACCGCCTCAATCCATTCCCGTCGATCTTGGTCGGTGGAGAGATAGTTGAATTGAAGCGCTGGATGTTCAAGCGGATCCTTGCTCTTAATCTTTACTGTGCCTCGAGCATCAGAGTACATAGGTCCAACGTGTACTTGATAGCCGTGACCGCCTTTAGGGCCAGTTCCGTCATAGCGAATGGCCAATGGTAGGAAGTGGAACATCAAATTCGGGTACTCAACATCTTCATTGGAGCGGGTAAACCCGCCAGCTTCGAAGTGGTTCGTTGCGCCCGGTCCCTTGCGCAGGAATAACCACATCGCACCGATAAAGGGGCGCTTCCATACTTTGAGGCTAGGTTGTTGCGTCACCGGTTTCAAGGATTTGTACTGAACGTAAACCTCAAGATGATCTTGGAGATTAGCGCCAACGCCAGGGAGGTTTTTAACCACTGGAATACCCAAAGATTTGAGGTCGTTCTCATTTCCAACACCTGAAAGTTGAAGGATCTGTGGTGTATTTATCGCACCACCACAGAGAATAACTTCTCGGGATTTCAAGGTTACTCTCTTACCCTTGATGACCGCTTCGACGCCAACAGCCTGCTGGCCCTCAAAGAGAACTCTCGTGACCATGGCACGAGTCTTCACGGTGAGATTCTTACGTTTCATCGCCGGGTAGAGATAGGCACGTGCTGCACTCAATCTGCGGCCACGATATACATTTCGATCAAAGCGAGCGAAGCCCTCTTGCTTGTAACCATTTACATCATCGGTGCGCGGATAGCCAGCATCCACGGTTGCCTTAAAGAAGGCGTCAAAGAGTGGGCCTTTAGATGGGCCACGTTCTAGCTTCAGTGGTCCAGATCCACCACGAAATGCGTTCTTAGGATCTGCCAGGCAATTCTCCATCTTGCGGAAATAAGGCAGGCAGTGTGCATAGTCCCAATTGGACATACCTTGATCTCTCGACCAACGCTCGTAATCAAGTGGATTGCCACGTTGGAAGATCATGCCGTTAATAGAGCTGGAGCCACCGAGAACTTTTCCACGGGCATGATAGATCCGGCGGTTATTCATGAACGGCTCTGGCTCTGACTCGTATTTCCAGTCATAGAACTTGCTGCCTATCGGAAATGCGAGCGCTGCTGGCATATGGATGAATACATCCCACTTGAAATCTTTTCGACCCGCCTCCAGGACGAGAACTCTGTTCTGTGGATTCTCGCTCAATCGCGCCGCGAGAGCTGAGCCTGCTGAACCGCCACCAACGATGATGTAGTCGGCATCCATGGATTTCCACCTTTACTAACGAGTGTTAATGCGTACGAAAATTCTAACCTGTTCAGGAAGAAGCGCCCCACCCTTTCGGGCGAGGCGCCACTCCATTCATGCAACTTCTCAGGCTTATGCAAGCCACTTCTTGACGATATCTGGGTGAGCATCGACCCACTTCTTTGCTGCTGCATCACGAGTCAACTTATCAACTGCGATAGAGCGAGCAACTGAGTTCTGGTCATCATTTGTCCAGGTGAAGTTCTTAATCAACTTCGCTGCTGGTGAGCCTGACTTCAAGAACGCAGTGCGAGCCACCTTATTAAGTGCATATGGTGGATAGTCGCAGGTGATGGTCTTTGGATCTGCATCGCAACCAGTCGTGTAAGCAGGAAGCTTGATGTGTACAAGTGGTAGCTCTGAGAGGAACCAGTGTGGCTCATAGAAGTAACCAATGACTGGCTTCTTCTTCGCTTCTGACCCACGGAAGGCGGTGATAAGCGCTGCTTCAGAGCCGGTGAAGATTACTTTGTAATTCAACTTTAGATTCTTCACGAGAGCTGCATCGTTGGTTACATAAGATGGGTCACCATCCAAGAAGGCGCCCTTGGAGCCAGACTCTGATGTCTTAAAGAGCTTGGCATACTTATTAAGGTTCTTGTAGTTGGTGATATCTGGATACTTCTTCACCATCCATGGTGCAACGTACCAACCAATAATTCCAGAGTTGCCAGCAGAACCGATGTCCTGAGCAACCTTCAACTTGGTGATGTACTTGGCGGCGAGATCTTCGTGTCCCCAGTTTTCTAGGATGACATCGACTTCACCTGATGCGAAGCCCTGCCAGGAAACCTGCTCTGTAATGTCTTTGACGACAACGTTGCAACCGAGAGAGTGCTTTGCAACATATTCAACTACTGCAGTGTCCGCGTTGTATCCAACCCACGGGTTGTTAGCGATATTTACGGTACCGCACTTGGCTGCGGCTTGCGCTGCACCTGCATTAAGTGAGAGCGCAGCAACAAGTGCTCCTGCCATGAAGACAGATGATGCAACTTTGAGCGCACGGTGTTTTATGAACACGTATATCCCTTCCGTTCCAACGACTTACGTCGTTCCTGCCCGATAACCCTGTAGTTACCGGAGACTCTTTCTCCACCCGAGGGTAGAACTGACTACCCCTGTTGTAAAGGGTTTTTCTTAGCAACGGCTTGGGATATTCGATCCAGCATGACGCCAAGGAGCACGATGGCTAGACCAGCCGCGAGTCCCTTTCCGAAGTAGGTCTCCTGCGAGAATCCATCCACAACGAGATAACCGAGGCCACCCCCACCGACCAGTCCGCCAACAACAATCATGGCCAGGACATAAATCAAACCTTGGTTTGTGGCGAGAGCTATTCCACGACGGGCTGCTGGAAGTTGCACTTTAATAATCATCTGCCATGGCGTTGACCCGGCAGCAATTCCCGCTTCAATCATTCCGGCAGGCACGCCACGAATTCCGTCAGCTGCCAATTTAATCGCGGCTGGGGCGGCATAGACCACTGCGGCAAGAATCGCAGTAAACCTACTCGCATTGAAGAGACCGAGGAATGGCACAAGGTAGACAAATGCTGGAAGAACTTGGCCGGCGTCGAGAATCGGTCTGATGATGGAATCAGCTCGCTTATTACGTCCAATCCAAACTCCCATCACAATTCCCAAAATCACTGTAATAAAAGCGGCGACAAAGGTTGATGCAAGGGTCACCATCGTGTCAGACCATAAGCCGGTTCCAATAATGCCGGCGATGCAGATTGCTGAGATAACTGCAACGCGTCGGCCGCCAATAATTGCAGCAAGGGCGATCCACGCAAATCCAACGATGTACCACGGTGTCTCGGCCAACAACCACTGCAATGGATTAATAAAGAGATAGGAGACAATATTTGTCATTGCATTAGTCACATTGCTGAAATGATCTTGCAGCCATGCAGATGCAGAGGAGACACCATTGGAGAGGTGTTGACCGATCACGCCCGTGCCTGGAAAGGTTGCAGCCCAAGTGACTGAGTGCGAAATAGCCACTGCAGCCGCGGTAATAGCAGCTGAAATACCCACTGTAATCCGACGTATCCGCTTTGATTGCTCTGTTGGCTCCTTCTCTTCCACCTTCGCCGCTGCCGCAGTTGTGGATCGATCGAGAACGATTGCCAAGATGACAATGCCAAGTCCGGCAACGAAAGATCTGCCAACATCAAGTTGCTGAAGAGAGGAGAGCACTACTTGACCGAGGCCAGGAGCATTAATGAGAGCAGCAATAGTTACCATCGAGAGCGCCGCCATGATGGTTTGATTGATTCCAACAACGATGGTCCGCTTTGCCAGTGGAACTTGAATCTTTCGGAGCATCTGCCATTTTGTTGAACCCATTGAGATACCGGCCTCAACGGAAGCGGTAGAGACTTCTCTCAGAGCGATAGAGGTGATGCGAAGAACTGGTGGAATGGCGTAAATCAACGTGACTATCGTTGCCGAAGCCGGGCCGATCAAGAAGAAGAGCGTTACCGGTGAGAGATAGACGAAGGTTGGCATGATCTGTGAGAAATCCAACAGAGGCATCAGCAACTTCTCAAACCGAGGAAATATGCCCGCAAGTACGCCGACTGGAATTCCGATAAGTAATGAAAGTACAACTGCTCCTAAAGTGAGGGCGAGGGTCTGCATCGACTCAGTCCAGTATCCAAGTAACCCAAGAGAGGTCATGCCAGCGGCAGCAAGAAGTGCAATCTTCTTATTTGAGATAACAAAAGTTACAAAGACAACAATCGCAACAACACCGAGCCAGCCAATGATGGGGGTTGAGCGATTTCCAGAGCCCTGCGAGATCAGATTCTGAGTGAAGGTGACCAAGCCATTAATAAAGGAGCGAATACCTTCGACCACAATCTGAAGGAACGGATTAGATGTTCGGTGAAAGGTAATCCAATCGCTGATCGAGTTCAGCCACGAGTGAAAAGAGGTGTTGGTAGATGGGTCTAGAAAGAGGGTTGCTCTTCCGTGAAGAAAAGTTGCACAGACGAGAAAGCCAGCTACAAGTGCGGCAATATATTTATTCTTTGAGCTCTTCTTCACTTCTGAAGGCGCTGACGTTGTCAAAGTCATGGGAGGAGTTAATCTTCAGTTCCGGCGATGGCTCGCAAAATTTCATCGTGTCCAACAATTCCGATGACCTGACCATTCTCAACTACTCGAAGTGGTCTCGTGGATCCAACAACACTTCGAGCAGCATCTTTAACTGTGGTCTGTGGGGCTAGAGCTATTTCACTGAGCTCCTCCCCTGTGCCTGGCGTTCTCATGATGGAGCGAATAGTCAAGACATGAGACTTGGGATGTTCTTTTACGAAGTTTGCAACATACTCATTCGCTGGATTCATCACCAGATCTTCCGGAGTTCCAATTTGCACAATCGCTCCATCACGCATGATGGCAATGCGATCTCCGAGCTTCACGGCTTCGGCGAGATCGTGAGTGATGAAGACCATCGTCTTTCCAAGTTCATGATGCAACCGGATAACCTCTGCCTGCATATCTCTGCGGATAAGCGGGTCAAGGGCGCTGAATGGCTCATCCAAGAACATAATTTCTGGATCTACGGCAAGTGCTCGCGCAAGACCCACGCGTTGCTGCATGCCGCCAGAGAGTTGATCGGGATATGCGTGGCCGTAGCCCTGGAGTCCAACCAGTTCAATGACCTCATTCGCGCGAGCATGGCGGGCATCCTTTTCAACGCCATTAATTTCGAGGCTGTACGCAATATTATCGATAACTTTGCGGTGCGGAAGCAGGCCGAAGTGTTGAAAGACCATGGAGAATTTTGTTCTGCGAAGTTCGCGAAGTCGCTTTGCATCCACGCTTAGGACATCTTCATTTCCAAAGTGAAGCTCGCCAGCAGTTGGCTCAATCAAGCGGGTCATGCATCGCACTAGGGTTGATTTTCCAGAACCAGAGAGTCCCATAACTACAAAGACTTCACCGGGTGCGACGTCGAAGGAGACATCTCGTACAGCAACGGTATTTCCCGTCTTTGCCCGGAGTTCAGATCGAGTGAGGGATGCAAGCTCTGTTCCAATAACCTGATCTGGGTTTGAACCAAAGACCTTCCAGAGATTCTTTACTGAAATCATCGGAGAAGCTGATGTCATTGAGAGGAACCCTTTCCATCTTCTGTAATCTGACTTCGATCCATAAACCAACCGGAACGGCCCGGCTTATTATTGGTCCATATGTGTTTCGTTTCAAGGTATTCACTCAAGCCATGTTC
>CAINVP010000067.1 GCA_903854185.1 uncultured Actinomycetes bacterium | reverse complement strand
GGCGCTACCGCAAGGGCCACTTGATTCAGAGCCATTTAAGGAAGAACTTCATCAGGTTGCAGAGGGAATGGCGGGCAGCGCGTTCAGAGCGATTACCAATAAGCAATGTGAACGCTGCTCTCTACGTGGAGTCTGCCCAGTTCAATCTCGTGGAAAGAGCGTGATTGAAAAATGACCGTTGCATTTAATGATGGCGTTATCTCGCTGGCAGTTGAGCGAGATGCGCTCTATATTGCGGAGAAAATTAAGGCCGCTGGTGGAACTTTTATCGCCCCCACCGATGCACAATCTGCGATTATCACCTCAAAGCATTGGGGTCCCGCGCTCGTTACGGCGGGAGCGGGATCGGGCAAGACGGAGACCATGAGCCAACGTGTGCTCTGGCTCGTGACAAATGGAATCGTTGAGCCGAGTGAGATTCTTGGACTTACCTTTACCCGAAAGGCTGCGGGAGAGCTTTCAACGAGAATCCGCAAACGCCTTCGACAGCTGCAGAGCGTGCAAGCCCTGCCAAAAAGTTCCGAGACTGGGCTACCGCTAGATCTCACCGTTGATGTATCTACCTACCATTCCTATGCCGGAAGAGTGCTTGGGGAGCATGGAATTCGACTTGGCATCGATGCCCAGACCGCCCCACTTGGTGAAGCGGCAGCATGGATGTTGGATCAAAATCTGGTACTCAACTTCGATAGGCGAGAGTACGAACTCAAGAACGAAAGTGATTGGGTTATTGGAAAGTTGCAGAGTCTCACCTCAGCCATCGGCGAGCACGGAGTCACGATTGAAGATGTTCGTAAGCTAGCGCGAGCGAGTTTAGAGAAGTTTGAAGCCATCCCTGATCCGCTTAACGACAATGTACGTAAAGCGATTAAAGCACTCCGAGATCGATTAGAAATTCTCTATATGGTGGAAGAGTCAATCGCCCTTCGAAAGGCGGAGGGCAGATTTAGCTTTGATGACCAGATGAGCTTCGCCGCGCAGCTAGTTAACGAGCTTCCTGATGTTGGTGAAATTGAACGGGGAAAGTACAAGGTCGTGCTACTCGATGAGTACCAGGATACGTCGCAATCCCAAATTCGATTCTTATCGGGACTCTTTGGGGATGGCCACCCGGTTACAGCTGTTGGAGACCCAAACCAAGCCATCTACGGCTGGCGCGGGGCTTCTGCGGGAACCATGAAACAGTTTGCCAATGATTTCAAGGGCAAAGTTGAGGTTAAGGAATTTGAGCTTCTCACATCGTGGCGAAACGATCAGCGAATTCTCGATTTCTCTAATGCAATAGTTGCAGCAGCCGGTGAGAAGTTTGGAACCTCCTTCAGCGTAAAAGAGTTGAAGGCGAGGGCTACGGCTGGTGAGGGTGAATTGAAATGCGGTCGCTATCTCACTCGCATGGATGAAGCGCAGGCAATCGCTGATTTCATTGCGGCGAAGTGGTTTGATCCGGCATATGAAGTTACGGGAAGACCAACCTTCTCTGTACTTGTGCGGGCAAAAAAATATATTCAAGAGATCGAGAACGCGCTCCGCGAGAGAGCAATTCCAACTGAAGTTGTAGGTTTAGCGGGCCTTATTCATATTCCGGAGATTGCCGAGATCATTGCTCTCCTTAGGAGTGCGACAGATCCGAACGCAGGCACTGCACTTGCAAGAATCCTCGTTGGGCCTCGACTGGCAGTAGGCGCAAAAGATTTGAGAGCGCTTGGTCGGTTTGCTCGAAGCCTTACCGATTCCTCTCAACTTGGTCGTTCTACTACCTTAGAAAAGATCTTGGCCGGCGGAGCGCCAAGCACAATGGAGGGTGATGATTTTGCTGTTGGCTCAATCATCGAGGCGCTAGATAGGGTCCATGAGGCGAAAGTCGGAACCTTCTCTGCCGAGGGGTTGCTCCGGTTGAGTGAATTTAGCGCTGATCTACAAGAGTTTAGAAGAAACCTCGGGGGTTCAGTTGTAGATGCTGTGATCGAAGCGGAGCGATTCCTGCGCCTCGATGTTGAAGTCCTCGTCCGCGATGGATGGAAACATGGACGCAGGCATCTCGATAAATTCTTAGATGAGGCTGCCAGCTTCCAGCGAAACGGGGGTTCACTCTTTACCTTCCTCGATTGGCTCAAGGTTGCCGATAAGCAAGAGCGTGGATTACAGCCAACATCCGTGGTGGAGTCGCATGAGGCCGTACAAATTCTTACTGTGCATGGAGCAAAGGGTGCGGAGTGGGATTACGTCATAATCCCTGGCTTGATTGAGAAAAACTTTCCTGGCGATGAGAAGGAATCCGCTGATCCCATGCGCAATGCCGGCGAGATTCCACTCTCACTTCGTGGGGATCGAAATCAACTCGGCTTTGATTTTGAGATGCCTAATCTTGGGGAGAAGAAGGCGGCAACACGGGTGGGGAAGGCGCTGGAGGAGTCGAAGGAGAGATGGGGTCGACTTCATGATGCAGAGGAGTATCGCCTCGCTTATGTAGCTTTCACTCGCGCACGCCATGGCATCTTCGCTACATCGACTCATTTCTCTGGTGGAAAGCGAGCGGTAGGTGCAGGCTGGTTCTACGATTTATTAGAAAATTTCCTTCAGGAGCGAGATGCCACCTCAATTCTGCACTCAGAAGATTTGGAAGCGTTGCAGGCGAATGGGGAAGCGCTCACAAATCCCGATCTGCTCAATGCAAAGCAGGCTGAATGGCCGAAGAAGCTGGCTATCACCGAGAAGATTCAAGCAAGCGCGGAACTCGTCTCACGCGCAGCAGCGCTGGCAGAAGATTACATCGCAGAGAATGAATCCGAGACTTCGCTCCTTCGAGATGCTGACTTGCTCCTTCGAGAGATTGCGAATCGTCGACAAGCTGAAGTTGTCTATCTGCCAGCTCGACTCTCAGTCTCCACCATGATCTCACTCAAGAAGGAACCGGAAGCGCTGGCGCTCAACCTCCGACGTCCGATGCCTAACTATGCAAATCCATTTGCCCGTAAGGGAACTCAATTCCATGAATGGATTGAGAAGTACTTCGGACAGAGCACGCTCTTTGATGATGATTCGCTGGATCCATTTGGAGCTCCTAGCAAAGATGAGAAAGTGTTAGCGGAGTTGAAGAATTTATGGCTCACATCGGATTGGGCAAAGCTCACCCCTTGGGAGGTGGAGAGTGGATTTGAAACTGTTCTCGCAGGGGTTGTTATCAAGGGCCGGATCGATGCGGTCTATCGCAGTAAAGATGAGAGCGGCGATTATCTCTACGAGGTCGTTGATTGGAAGACTGGTCGCGAACTAGAAGGTGAAGAGCTCGACAATGCAGCGATCCAACTTGCAATGTATCGTCTGGCATATTCCAAATTGCACAATATTCCACTGGAGCGAATCAGCGCAGCCTTTTTCTATATTCCAGCGCAGAAGACAATCCGCCCAGTAGATATTCTCGGTGAGAATGAGTTACTGGCAATCATTAGCGCCATACCAAACTAGTTCAATGACCTTTTTTGCTTGGAGATCACGCTTCGTTAATCTCAACGCCGTGTGGAAGATGGTCACTCAAATCTAAAACTGGAATCTCCAGCGGGCTAACCTTTAACTTTCTTGCCCAGGAACGCAGCCGTGGCACAAGGAGGTAATCAATCTGAACCTTTGGCTCCCAGATCGGAAAGGTCATCTCCGACTTGAGTGATCTACGGAGCGAGAATTTTGATGGAATGTTCCATGGGAGATTGAAATCTCCCATCACAATCTTCTTCCCAGGAATTCTCCACATAAAGATGAGGAGCTTCCAGTACTGATAGAGGTTTACAAATGGAACAAATGAGAGGTGCGTAACTGCAACGGTATAGCCATTTTCTAACTCAGCAATGAGAGCTACTCGATTCTCATCTTTGATGTAGAAGGTGTTACGCCCACCCTTGCCATCAGGAAATTTCATATTCACACCCACTCGAGATTTTCCGAGTTCACAGCGGTGCCACTTCTTGACTGGGATATTTGTAATGAGACCATCGCCATAGGTTGGGCCAGCGCCTTTCAGAACTTTCGCCTCTGTCTCATGGGTAAAAATTTTCACAGGTTCGCGTTTAGCACTTCGCCATGGCTCACCTGGTGTTCCAAAAATTGCCGGGGCAAAGCCCCAGTACTCCGCTCCAGCCCCTAGCGCCTCCGCTATGACCTCCGTCTGGTGAAGGTAGGCAGAACGCGGTTGCAGGGCGTCCACCTCCTGGATCCCGAGCACAAAGGGTCCCTTACCAATGGCTGCGGCCAAGATTCCGGTTGAGTGTCGGAGGAGCTCCAGCGAGCGCTCCTCATCGAGCCAAGGCTCAGGCGGCGGTAAGGGTTGGCCGTGCAGGATATTCCACGAAATTACCTTCATGCTGAAAGGCTAGTAGGGTCACCCTTGTTTTCGTAACGGAAGGGAGAGGTGGCGCATGAAACTTCGCACCCTTCCCCTTGCCGATTCAGGCATCGACCGTTCCGATGCACTCCGATCTGATGAAGTAGCTCTCAAGGAGCTGTGGCAGAGCGCAAAACTCATCGCTTTTGATGGCGAACGTTTCCGAGTCACTGTAGAGAATGAAGTGCCCTCTCTTCTTCTGCATTCCTTTATCGATCTTCCATCTGCACAATTCGAGAGCGCCTACTTCTTAGGAATCGATAGCAACAATCCTGGAGATCACTTCTTTCTCACCTTAACTCCAACTGCTGATAGTGAGGGCTTCATCGATGAGACGGGTCGGTGGTTCACTCTTCGCGAGATGGGCGCACAGCTCTCGCCGCGAGATATCGCCCTTGCCGCCCACGCACTTGGTCTTGCAAATTGGCACTCACGGCACACACATTGCCCACAGTGCGGAGCAAAGACACTTTCCGCGCTAGGCGGCTCTATCCGTCGATGTGTTAAAGATAAATCGGACCATTATCCAAGGACTGACCCCGCAATCATCACACTTGTTCGCGATAAAGATGATCGAATCCTGCTCGGTCGCCAAAAAGTCTGGCCAGAACATCGCTTCTCTACCTTTGCAGGTTTCGTTGAAACTGGCGAGTCATTTGAGCAATGCATTAGGCGTGAACTCTTCGAAGAAGCCGGAGTAGAGGTTACAGATATTCACTATCTTGGTTCGCAGCCCTGGCCATTTCCTGCCTCACTCATGGTTGCCTTTGAAGCGCGTATAACAAATCCAGAATCTGCCCGCCCCGATGGAACTGAGATTGAAGAGATTCGCTGGTTCACTCGTGACTCACTTAAGAGTGAGATCGATGCGGGAACTCTTCTCCTGCCACCACTTATTAGTGTTGCACGCGCAATGATTGAAGGCTGGTACCACGAAGGTGAATCAAACCAGGATCGTCCGCCACTTCCGGGACGCGAGACTTGGCGCCCGTAATGAGAAGTGAAGATTCACTAGAGAAAATCATCGCCTCCCTCGATCCTGAGCAGCGGGAAGCTGCAACCGCTGTGAAAGGTCCAGTCTGCATCATCGCTGGTGCAGGGACTGGAAAGACCCGAGTAATTACACACCGCATTGCCTACGCGATTGCTTCCGGCGTAACAGATCAAAATAAAGTTTTGGCACTTACCTTCACCGCAAAAGCTGCGGGTGAGATGCGTTCTCGGCTACGCGCCCTCGGCGTTCCAAACGTTGCAGCACGAACCTTTCACTCTGCAGCGCTGAAGCAGTTGATGTATTTCTGGCCGTATGCAATCGGCGGCACATTTCCCAAGTTATTAACTAGCAAGGCAAGCTTCTTATCGGAGGCGATGTCTCGATCCGGGACATATCTCACGCCAGGAGCGATCACGCTTCGAGAGATCAGCTCAGAGATTGAATGGGCAAAGTCCCAGGAGTGCGCGCCAGAAGATTACGTTGAAACAGCCATTGCTGCTGGCCGCAACCTTCGAGGTGTAGGTGGCAAGGGCGAGCGGGAAAATTTGGCTGAGGTCGCAAAAATTTATGATGCTTATGAAACTTTCAAGCGGCAAGAGCGCGTAATTGATTTTGAAGATGTACTGCTTCTAACGATTGGCATGCTTGAAGAAGATCGAAGCGTGCGCGAGCGCATAAGAGATCAATATCGTTACTTCACTGTGGATGAGTACCAAGATGTCTCACCCTTACAACAGCGGCTCCTCAATCTCTGGCTCGGGAACCGAACAGATATTTGTGTAGTAGGAGATGCCGCTCAGACTATTTACTCCTTTGCGGGAGCTACATCAACTTTCCTACTCGGGTTTGGCAATCGCTTTCCCGATGCGAAGATTGTGCGACTAAACCGGGGCTATCGCTCCACTCCTGAGATCATTCAGATTGCAAATAAGGTCATTAATGCCACCCAGACCCATAACAATCATGAGTTAGTTTCAATGAATGAGCATGGCGGAGCGCTGGAATTTGCACGATACGAGGATTCGCAACGCGAGGCCATTGGCATCGCCAGCAAGATTGCCTCACTTTCCGCCACTGTGGATCCGTCTGAGATTGCGGTGCTTGCCCGAACTAACTCTCAAATCGATGCGGTAGAGAACGCGCTCCGCGAGAGTGGCATAGATTTTCAACTTAAGAGTTCTGAGCGATTCTTTGATCGCGTTGATGTTCGTGATGCAATGCGAGTAATTCGCCAGGCTTCAGTAATTCCCAATGATCCAAATAATTGGTTTGCAGATCTTCAATCCGTACTTCGCCCCTTTGGCAGCGCCGATTTCGTCCGCGCAATCCTGAGATTGGGCGAGGGGCTGCAGAAGGGTGGGATGCCCTCACTTCGAGCCTTCCTGCGCGAGCTAGAAGATCGAGCAGAGCAGAACAACGCGCCCACGCTGCCCGGCGTCATGCTCGCCACTCTGCACGCTGCAAAGGGGCTGGAGTGGGAGCACGTCTTCCTCTGTGGGGTAAATGAGGGGCTGCTGCCTTTGAGCGGCTCAGGCTCCGTCGATGAGGAGCGTCGACTCTTCTACGTAGGGCTAACCCGTGCCAAGCGCCAGATTCACCTCAGCACCTCGGGGGAGCCCTCCTCATTCCTAGCCAATTTGAGCCTGGTGTAACCGTTGAGCCTGGTGTAACCGTTGAGCCTGGTGTAACCGTTGAGCCTGGTGTAACCGTTGAGCCTGGTGTAACCGTTTCGAATTAATTCAGTTGCGCCACTCCCAGAAGAGCCCTTACGCTTAAGCCTTCATCAGCAGAAATCTCTGCGGATGTATCACAACTGAGATGAATGGAGAGCACGATGACTAACGTAACCTTCGACGCTTCCCTCATCTCTGCTCAATTCACCGCTACTTCGGCACCAGCCTCTGTAGCAGCACTTCGTTCATGGCCAACTCCCACAACAAGCCACGCTCATGCGATGACTTACTTTGCCACAGCCGCAAAGTTTGCTCATTACGCCACATATGGCAAGAGCGGAAGAGGGAGCTCCACCCGATAATTACCAGGAGTTCACCAGAACCGCTCATCCCAACGGGAGAGCGGTTTTTTTCATTCTTGGGGAAATGTAAAAGCTAGTAAGGCAGTAAACAACAAGGCAGTAAATAGCACGGTAGCAATACGAGAAGAGATACAGCGAGAAGGAGAAGAGAGATGGCATCAGTACTAGAAGCAAGTTCACAAGGGTTGACCAACGTGACATTCGTGACGGGGTATACCGATCGCGCGCTTCCTTGTCATACAGCAGATCCCGAGCTCTTCTTCTCTGAAGATGCAAGCGAGATGGCTGTTGCGAAGTCACTCTGCGCCTCCTGCCCTCTTCTCGCCTCTTGCTTAGAGGGTGCGCTCGCTCGTGCTGAGCCTTGGGGAATCTGGGGTGGTGAACTCTTCGATAATGGCAAAGTCGTCGCCGCTAAGAGGAGAGCTGGCCGCCCACGCATCCGCACTCAGGATGAAAGTCAAAAGATTTCAATGGTGGAACCACTAACAGCTCTGGCTGAGTGCGATCCCATCGTTGAGCTCGAATTTCAAGAGTTGGTTCGAGCAAGTTAATCGCAACCCTGCTCCCGATGAGGGGCAAAACGCTATCCGTAACTAGGGATGAGACTTCCGTAGCAATCACCGCCGCAGCAAGCGCGCTGGCTGCGACGGAGGTCTCATTTTCATTAACTACATCTATTGCGCCGGATTGAAAGAGGTCATTCTCGATGAGAGCTGCGCTATCGCGCTCGTGCAACAAGTAACACTGAATGCAGGGAGTTACTCCTGGGAGCACATAGGGGCCAATCCATGCGACGCCATCTTTCACTTCAACGATGAGGTGGGGAGTTGATTCACTCATCCAGCGCTGTCGATAGTCGTGCAGCGGAATTTGGAGAGAGATGATGAGTGAGGGGGCCGGTGGAGGGGCGCGAAACTCACCTCGCACGTTCGCGGCGCTATGCACACTTGAGCGCGCGCGAATTCGCTCGCTGACAACTTTACGCTCAAGCCCAATCTCATCATTTGTGATTGCAAGGGCAGTGAACTCTTCGACTGCAATGCGTGGCGCTGGTCTAGCGCCGTGAGAAATAATTGCCACATCATCAAATCCGGAGCCAAGAAGGAGTGCAAGCAGATTCCAAGCGATCCGGCTCTCCCCATGGATGAGAATGGCGAATGCGCTCCGTCTGCGCGAGAGCTCTTCTAGAGCGAAAGGTGGTTTCGCCGATGTTGCCCCGCTCGACCAAGCGCGACGCATACGCTCGCTCTCTACCTCGCCGTGGAGGTGCGCCCTCAGATGGAGTTGAGATTCACTCTGCGCAGTTGAGCGAGGGTCGCTCCCACTCAGGCGGGAGGGCGTTGGGGGAATCTCATCCATGTTCTGATTCTGTAGCGAATCCCCTCTCAATGCTGAGGGGGGTGTGGATGAAGCAGAAAGCCCCACCGCTAACCAGAGTTAACGACGGGGCTTCCCTTGAAACTGTAAGTACTACTGGCGATTACGCCTTGCCCAAAATGCGGTTGACCTTGGTGCCACACGTAGGGCAGATGCCCTGTGCCATGCGACGACCAGATTCTGAGACCTTCACGTGTCCCTTAAAGGAACGCTTCTCTTTGCACTTAACGCAATAGGCTTCGCCTTCGTATTCCTCTGGCATGTTGACCCTCCAATCGTCACACTCTCAAAGCCTCGGGTGCTTCCCGGTGCGAGCGTGCGTACGAGAGCACGATACCCCTCAACACGCTCAGAACGGGGGATTTAGACCCGTATCCAGACCTTTTCCTGCGGATTTATCGCAAATACCCCAAAAATTCCTCCGCAGAGTAGAAATCTATGGATTTTTACTCGCTCTAGCTCTCGCCCTCTCGCTCAAAGATCGCCTCCGGAATTGCTTGGGCGCCAGCCTCGAAACCTGCGAGATAGGCCTCAACTCGTACGCGCTCCGGGTGGCGGTTGAGTAGTTCATAGAATCTTTCGCCATGGTCGGGAATCCGTAAGTGAATCAACTCATGGAAGAGCACGCCGGCGATTACATATTCAGGTGCAGTTGCAAGTTTCTCGGCAATGCGAATCGTTCGGTCAAGAGTTGTGCAGGAGCCCCAACGGTCTCGCATTGGCTTCCATTGGATGGAGGATGGACGCTCGGAGAATTCGGGGAGGTACTCGGCGAGGAGTTCGGTGGCTAACCGCTCCAAGAGCTCGCTGCTGGCCCGTTGGCGCAGCTCTCGGCCGAGGACCAGGGCGATCATCTCCGGAATGATCTCCAGCTCTTGGCGCCGGCTCATCCGATCCGGGATATGAATCTCAATCAGGCCGTTGGCTCGGAAGGCGTTCATGCTCTTCTTGCGCCGGGTACTTCGGACGACCCGGAAGGGTGGCAAATTATCCGGAAGGCGCGGCATCGATGTGAGTGGACTGCGGCGTCGTTGAAAGGAGCGAGCTCTTGGGGTTGGCTGATTCGGGGTACTCTCCATAAGAGGCGGGAGGCTATCGCCAAAAATCTCACCTTGGATATAGTTTTCCACCGACATTCGAAGTTATCCCCTTGTTCTCCACAGAGTTATCAACACCTTGTCAGATCCACCAATAATTATTTACCGGTTTCCTAACTTCCCCGCACTGCGCTCAATTTCTCATCGTGCCACTCAATTTCTCACCATGTGAAATCACCGCGTGAAATCATCAAGTGAAATCACACCATGAAAGTCTCTCATCACCGTGCAAGAGCGGAGTGGAGGCGCAGCGAGAAACTATTCGCGTCGCGCGATGGGTAACCGAGGAAAAGGTAGTGCAATCTCCAGCCATAAATCGACTTTTTCATTTGATTTGGAAGCGATTTCGCTTTAAGTTTCACCTACGAAGTCCTCGGAAAACCGTTCATTATCTGCAAGGGGAAGGCAGATAAAGAATCGTGCGCCCGGGGGCTTCGCTTTTTTATCAGGCTAATCTCAGCCTAAATGAGCCCCGAGAGATCATCGGGGACAGTGGTGCTTTGTAGGAAGCCGGCTGCATCGGCGAGATCTTCACTTCGTGGCAGAAGCGAGGCATCCTCCCAGCGATGATCTCTTCCTTCGATGCCTTGAAGAGCGTGAACATCACTCCAAAACTTTGCGCACTCGCGCATTTTTCTCGGTGAAATCTCTAGACCAAGCATCGCCGCAAAAAGCTGTTGCGTTGGAGATTGCGTTGCCCGCGCGCGACGTTGCGTCTCCATGAGGTTATTAATTGTGGGGAGTCGGTCTCCACAAGCAAGTGAAGAGATATGTTCTAGCCAACCCTCGATAAGAGCGAGCGCCATCTCAACTCTTTCTAAAGCAGCAATCTGAGCCTCAGATTGCTCTGGTACAAACATTCCTTGCGCGATTGCGTTGTTAATTGATTCCGGGTTTTCAATATCTAGTTCCCCAGAAGAGATTGCACTCTCAGCTTGGGATTGAATCGCAGCAGCATCAATCTTGATCCCCTTGCCATAGGCAGTGATGGCATTCCGAAGGTAGTCGCGGAGCCACTCTGCATGGCTAAAGAGTCGGGTTGCTGCAGCCTCACGTACAGCGAGGAAGATGCGAATATCGCGTGCCGGAATATCTAAACCCTCGCCCCATGCCCGGACATTTTGAGGAAGAAGGTGGCTCTCGCTCTTGGTGAAGAGTGGAATGGCGCCATCATTGGCCCCGGTTACCTTGCTCGATAGATGTGCGACGGCTTGACCGAGTTGGTTTGCAATCAAGCTGCCCATAAACCCTCGCATCACAGGGAGGAAGGTCTCAACACCCATCTCGCCAATAACACCAGAGAGCGCATCTGCCATTCCTTCGGCGAGCGGCTCCACAAATTCTTGCCAACCCTGCAGCGTTGCATCAAGCCACTGGCGGCGATCCCAGGCTGGTTGAGCAGCTAGCGAAGTGGTCGGAAAGGTCATCACTTCATCGAGCCAGAGATTTGCAATGTCGAGCGCTTCGCGCATCTCTTCGTTATCACGTAGGCCGAGTGGATGCACTGTCTGTTCTTTCATCGATTGAAGCGCGCTCTGTCGAAGAGTTGCGCTACTTATCATCGCCGCATTGGGATCCATAGGCGAGAAGAGGCCACCACTAAATTCAGAGAAGGCCTTGAAGAGTTCATGTTCAGGGCCGTTCGAATTGTTAAAGTCATTGGAATTGTTAGAGCCGTTCGGGTTATTCGCATTGTTCAATCCATCCGACCCTTCGGACTCGTTAGAGTCATGAGAATCAAAGGGGTCACCTGGTCCGAAACCAAAACCACCCATGTTAACTCCCCACTCTCTCGCTCAGTTAACTGTACTTCACTCCTTCTTGCGCGAAGCTTCTACAACTGTAACTACGGACGTGGCGAAATAATTCCCCTCACCACGGTTTTCGCGAGAGCCCCTCGCGCGCGGTAGAGTTCACGTGTGTCCTCCCCAATGCATCAACTAGCCCACACCTTCGCGGCTCACGTGCATCGCTTCTCATCGGTAGCCCCAGCGACACATTCATCTGTGACGATGGCACTTATCTGGTGGCTGCTCCCGCTCTTTGGAGTCACGGGAGCAATCATCTATGTCATCTGGGTCTCGAAGTTCCAGCACAAATTTGAGAATCAGACCGAGCGCTCTGTGAATAAGTTTCAGCGCTTCCAGGAGAGTCTCGAGCACCCACGTGACGGGGATGAGTAAGTAAAGCCCACCCATGTGCCAGCACCGGGTACCTCACCCTGCTACGCCTACCCATAAGCCTCAAAACACCGCTATTTTTTGCTCCTTGCGGGTATGGGTACTGTTGACCCATGAGTTCATTCAACTTTCCAAATAACCCCTTTGATCGCTTTACTCAGCGAGGCAACACTGGGGGAGAACGGCGAAAAGTCGGCCCACTTCCAATCACCATCGGCGCACTTATCGTCATCATTGGGATTTTAATCTCACTCAGCGGTTTCTACGCGGATGTTCTCTGGTTCCGCTCCGTTCACTTCTCATCCGTCTGGCGCACCACGTTAGCAACGAAGGCTGAACTCTTCGTTCTCTTTGGATTGGCGACCTCTTTGCTCGTTGTGGCAAATGTGGTTATTGCCTATCGGCGTCGTCCTATATACGTACCACTCACCGTTGAGGCAGATAATGTTGAGCGATACCGCGCTCAGCTCGAGCCAGTCCGTAGATACGTCGTCATCGCATTGGGAATCCTCTTCTTCTGGTTCTCAGGACTTGCCGGCAGTCAGCTATGGAGTCAGTGGTTGGAATTTAAGAATGCAACTCCTTTCGGAACTAAGGATCCACAATTTCATCTTGATATCTCCTTCTTCGCCTTTAAGCTTCCTATGTATCAGGCAGTTATTGGTTGGGCTATCTCTGCGCTCCTTCTCACCTTAATTATTACAACCGGAGTTCACTACCTTTATGGTGGAATTCGTCCAGCAATGCGCGAAGATCGCACAACGGTTACTGCTCGGGTCCAACTCTCTGTGCTCCTTGGTTCAATCGTTCTCGTCAAGGCGCTCGCATATTGGTTTGATCGCTACGCCCTAGAGTTGAGGCAAGGAAAGTTAATAACCGGTCTTTCTTACACCGATGTGAATGCGACACTTCCTGCGAAAGAGATTCTCGCTGGAATTGCAGTGATCTGCGCAATGCTCTTCTTCGCAAATATCATTCGCCGTTCGTGGGTCCTTCCTTCTGTCGGCGTCTCATTAATGATCGTCTCATCATTGCTTATCGCAGGTATCTATCCAGCGTTCATTCAGCAATTCCAGGTGAAGCCGAGTGAGTCCACAAAAGAAGCAACCTTTATTCAACGCAACATTGACGCAACTCGTGCTGCCTATGGCCTCACTGGCGTCACGGTGCATGATTACCAAGCGACAACATCAGTAAGCAGCGGGCAATTGGCGAAGGATGCTCAGACCGTCTCAAATACCCGTCTGATTGATCCAAACGTTGTCTCAGCAACATTCCGCCAACTTCAACAGATCAAGCCTTATTACACCTTCCCGGATTCACTCGATATCGACCGCTACACCGTGAATGGAAAGAGCCGCGATACTGTTGTTGCAGTTCGCGAACTCAATATCGCCGGTAGCCCCGTTCGAAACTGGATTAACGATCACCTGGTCTACACCCACGGCTTTGGATTCGTTGGCGCCTACGCAAATACGGTTGATGCCGATGGAAAGCCTGCCTTCTCTGTCGGAAATATCCCGCCGACAAGTGGACTTGGAAAGTTTGAACCTCGCATCTACTTTGGCGAGAGCGTTCCTGGATACTCCATCGTCGGCGGTACGAAGACCACCACGCAGGTAGAACTGGACTATCCAGATGATGCCTCATCTTCAGGTCAGAAGAACTACACCTATAGTGGAACTGGTGGAGTACCTATGGGATCAATCTGGTCCCGTCTACTCTTCGCAGTGAAGTACAAGGATCAACGCATTGTCCTCTCGAGCCTTATCAACAAGGATTCAAAGATTCTTTATAACCGTAATCCGATTGATCGCGTTCAGAAAGCTGCGCCATGGTTGACGGTGGATGGTAATGAATATCCAGCAATTGTTAACGGTCGTATCGTCTGGATTATCGATGGTTACACAACATCTGCTGGCTATCCATATTCTTCAGTAGTCAATCTCGCAAATGCCACAACGAACTCGCTCACAAATGGATCTACCTCAGTAAATCCACTTGCGAGCAAGAATGTGAATTACATTCGTAACTCCGTTAAGGCGACGGTGGATGCATTTGATGGAACTGTTTCACTTTACCAATGGGATACCAAGGATCCAGTCTTGAAGACCTGGTCGAAGGCTTATCCGGGAACAGTTAAACCACGCAGCGCAATCTCCGCTGAATTGCTCAAGCACATTCGCTACCCGGAAGATCTCTTCAATGTTCAGCGCGAAATTCTCAGCACCTATCACGTAGAAACAGCGGCAGCGTATTACGGTGGACAGGACTTCTGGAAGATTCCTAGCGATCCTTCAACACTTGGCCAGAACAGTGCTGCACAACCACCGTACTACCAGACGATGCAATTACCTGGCGCAAAGGTGCCAGCATTCTCGCTCTCGACCTCCTTCGTCCCGCGGGGTGGTCGACAGAATCTCACCGCCTTCGCAGTTGTGAACTCAGATGCTGGCCCGGATTACGGAAAGATCACGGTTCTTCAACTTCCACGGTCAACAAATATCGCAGGCCCATCTCAAGTCTCATCTAACTTCGAAGCGAAGCCTGATGTGGCGCAAGCCCTTTCACTTCTTCGCCAAGGTGGTTCAGATGTCGTTCTCGGAAATCTTCTGACACTGCCAGTAGGAAATGGTTTGCTATACGTCCAACCGGTCTATGTGAAGGCGACCTCTAACTCATCTTCCTATCCGCTACTTCAGAAAGTACTGGTCGCCTTTGGTGATCAGATCGGCTTTGATTCCACACTTCAAGGTGCACTCGACCAAGTCTTCGGTGGTAATGCGGGAGCAACTGCTGGTGGAACTACTTCGACCACAACGACAAGCGGAACCTCTGTCAGCACCTCACTTGCATCTGCGCTCTCTGCTGCGCAGCAAGCCATTTCTGATTCACAATCAGCGTTGAAGAAGGGTGACTTCGCTGCTTATGGAAAGGCTCAGGATCGATTGAAATCTGCAATTGCTGCGGCGGTTCGGGCTCAATCTGGAAAGTAGTTGCACGTTTGATCCGCTATAACGCAAGTAAATGGCTCGCCCGTTGAACTCAGTCAGCGGGCGAATAGCTCGAATTGGAGTTCTCGACCTTTTCTCGTACTATTGCGCTTACCGACGCGGGGTGGAGCAGCTCGGTAGCTCGCTGGGCTCATAACCCAGAGGTCATAGGTTCAAATCCTGTCCCCGCTACTTCAAAGCCCGGCCATTCGAAATGAATGAGCCGGGTTTTTCTTCTTCCAAGTGTGAGAAAATTGCTCAGTGAATTCATCTGAGATCTCAGTTCCTCATATCTCTCAGGCAAATGTTCTCTTTGACATCTCTGCTGAGAACTTGGTCGAACTCGTAGCTGATCGTACCTACCGTGCAATCGTGCATGCCTGGCAGAACGCCGCAGAATCAGGTTCTACTCGTGATCCACATATCGTCATCACCGGTGGACGCACTGGCCTGGCAATTGCGAAGGCGTTGGACCTTGCGCTACATCGTGGGGTGACAACTACACCGCAATTTGCAGCCAATAAAGTGCATATCTGGTTTAGCGATGAGCGATTTGTCGAAGTAGAGGATGCGGACCGCTCCGATGCGGCGTTAATAGCTGGCTTTACTCGGTCACTTGCCCACTGCATATTCCACCGCGTCGCCGTCCCGTCAGAGTGCACACTTTCAGAAGCCGCCAATCGCTATGCCACTGAAATGAACGAGGCGTTACGAGATGATGACGGCTTGGGGCACTTTGATGTTGCCATATTGAGCCTAGGTGAAGATGGTCACATAGCTTCGCTCTTTCCCGGTCAATCAGCTGTTTTGAATTCTGCATACTCGGCCGTAGCGGTAGATAATTCTCCTAAGCCACCACCTTTACGGGTATCGATCGGCGTCGATCGATTGGCTGCATCAACGGCAATTTATATCTTCGCGGTTGGTGAATCGAAGCGTGAACCACTTTCACAGATTGTGGATGGAGTAAGCACTGGCCCGGTCGCAGCGTTGCGCTCGAAGTTGCATGGAAATCAGTTGTATCTGGCTACAGATATTCGAATCTAACGATTTGAATCGTTCGCCCAAGGAGAGATAATGGCAAACACAGGAATTCAATTGACGATGGTCGGCCTCGGTCGCATGGGAGCAAATATTGTGCGCCGTATCAACGGTCATGCTGCGCCTGGTTCCATCTCACTGAGCGTCTTTGACGTTAACGCAGAGACTGTAACGAGCGTCGCGGCTGAAGGTTATGCCGGACTCGCCTCACTCGCTGACCTTGTCCGATACAACGATGATGCAAATCCTCAGACAGTCTGGGTCATGGTGCCAGCCGAGGTCACAAGTCAGACCATCCGCGCCGTTGCAGAGCACCTCGCTCCTGGCTCAACCATTATTGATGGTGGTAATACTTTTTATCGTGATGACATCGCAAATGCCGAATGGCTAGCAACTAAGGGCATCAACTTTGTCGATGTTGGAACTTCAGGTGGCGTCTACGGACTTGAGCGCGGTTATAGCTTGATGATTGGTGGCGATGTAACGGTCGTTGAACGACTTACCCCTGTATTCAGAGCGCTTGCACCAGGCGTAGCTTCAGCAGAACGCACTCCAGGTCGCACGGGGGAGCCAAGTAATTCTGAGATGGGATTCTTCCACTGTGGCCCAGTTGGTGCCGGGCACTTCGTCAAGATGGTGCACAATGGAATTGAGTATGGTGCGATGGCCGCTTACGCAGAAGGTCTCAACATCTTCCAAGCAGCAGCGGATGGAATCAAGCACCCAACAACTGTGGGCAGCCATAACGAGACCAAATATGACCTTGATATGCGCGAGATTACTGAGGTGTGGCGCCGTGGCTCCGTTGTAGCCTCCTGGCTCCTTGACCTCACTGCTATCGCTTACCAAGAGGATCCAAATCTAGATTCTTACGAGGGTTCAGTCTCAGATTCTGGTGAAGGTCGATGGACGGTGCAGACCGCAATCGATGCTGGAACCCCTGCAAATGTGTTGAGCGCCTCACTCATGGGACGCTTTACTTCGCGCGGCAATGACCTTTATGCGAATAAGGTCCTCTCTGCAATGCGTAAGAAGTTCGGCGGACATGTAGAGGTGAAGAAAAAATAATGATGACCCCACGCAAGAAAAATCTCGGCGAAGGTGACGTGCTTGTGCTCTTTGGAGCAACCGGCGACTTAGCGAAGAAGAAGCTCTTCCCAGCCCTGTACAACATGGCGCTAAGCAATCACCTCAACTGCGAAGTTGTTGGCGTGGCATCAACCAAATGGGATCATAAACAATTTATCAACTATGCCTTTGAGTCACTCCGGGCGCGTTTTAGTGATCCAGATGAGAAGGTACTTGCATTTCTCGACAAGCACCTCAATCTCGTCGTAGGAAATTACGAAGAGCAAGAGGTATATGACAACCTTGCTGAAGTGCTCAAGGATAAGAAGGCGCCAGTTATCTACTTAGCGATTCCACCTTCTGCATTTGAAAATGTCACCCGCGGCCTTGCAAAGGCGGGCCTCATGGAACGCTCCCGTTTAGTTGTAGAGAAGCCATTTGGCCGCGATTTGAACTCTGCGATTCACCTTCAGGAATCTCTGGAAGCCGTTCTCCCAGAAGAGCGCATCTTCCGCATTGATCACTACCTTGGCAAAGAGTCGGTTGAAGATATCTTGGTCTTCCGATTCGCTAATGCAATTTGGGAGCCACTCTGGAACCACCGTTACATCTCGAGTGTGCAGATCACTATGGCTGAAGATTTCGGTATCGATGGCCGTGGCGCATTCTATGATGGCGTTGGCGCACTCCGCGATGTACTTCAGAACCACCTGCTGCAAGTGCTTGCCCTCATTGCGATGGAGCCACCATCAGAGATTAACTCGGTAAATATGGAAGATGAGAAGCTCAAGGTCTTCCGCGCCATTGAACCACTTCAGCCCGAAGATGTAATTCGCGGTCAATATGTTGGATTCCTCGAAGAGGAGGGCGTAAAGGAGAACTCTGACACAGAGACTTATGCCGCTGCCATCGTAAAGATTGATAATTGGCGTTGGGCTGGCGTTCCGTTCTACCTACGTACTGGTAAGCATCTCAAAGAGACCACCCTTGAGGTTATTGTTGAATTCAAACAACCGCCACATATGCTCTTTGCCGATACTCAGCGCGGTGCACCAAACTTGCTCCGCTTCCGCCTCGGAAAGAATGATGGCGTGGATATTGAACTACTGGCCAAATCACCCGGTGATCAGCTTGCGACGATTCCTGTTCAGTTGCAGGTGGAATTTTCCGCAGCGCTAGGTGAACGCCAAGAGGCGTACGAGCGTCTGCTCCGTGCGGCCATTGCCGGAGATCATATGCGCTTCACGCGAATCGACTCGGTACTCGAGACATGGCGCATTCTTCAACATGTCATCGCTGGCGAACCACACCTTTATCCCTACTTCAAGGGTTCGTGGGGTCCAGAGCGGGCCGATGAGATTATCCCGAACGGCTGGGTCGACCTCTAAGATCTGAGGCTCTGGCGAGCGGCGCTTGGCTCCGATTACTTCGCGAGAAGTCTTACTCGATAAGCTCTAGCGCAATCGCGCTGTAAGCGATGCCATCAATCACGAGAACATAAACTTGCTTACCAGAATTGCGGGCGAGAAAATCTCTGAGCTCGACACTAAACGGCGCACTTGCAAGAGCAACGGGTTCCGCCTCGCCTAAGAGAATCGTGTACTTCTTTTGATGATAGGAGATTCGTGCTGCATAACCCTCTGCACTCTCTTCCAATCCAATTAACTCAAGAACTTCCGGAGTTGCAAACTCCTGCTGGTATCTAGTTAAAACCGCAGGCCACATCGTCTCCTGCGTCTTGGCGCTCTCAATATAACGAGTCAGGGCTAGCGCGGAAGCAACGATGAGTTCGCGTTCGGCGCCTGTACCAGGAATCGCACCTAACGGCTCTGTCTGTAGGAGAAAATCAGCAACTTCCCACTTCTGTTCTGGCCCCTTCTGAAGAAGTATGGAGCTCTCTGTTGCCAACCCCGTTGAGTCGAGGGAGTTAGCCGTAGCTTGCTCAGATGGCGACTCGCTAGTCGTGGAAGCCGCCCTACGGATTCGGCGACGCTTTGAGAGCGCGAGAAAGAGCCAGGTGATAAGTGAGATGATAACCAGTGCAACTACCGCGCCGGCAATCTCAATCGTAATACTCTTATTCAATTATTCGGCAACGCTCTCTACGAATTGATTCTTTAGCAGACCATTTGTCGAGAGTCCGCCTGCGCCATTAGGTCCATCCGCACCATCAAGATCAGAGAATGTTCCGCCGGCTTCGCGCACGACGATATCGAGCGCCGCCATATCCCAGAGCGCAAGTTTTGGCTCCACGGCAATGTCGATAGCACCTTCTGCAACCAGCATATGTGACCAGAAGTCACCGATTCCTCGGGTCCGCCAGATGTGATCCTGTAGCGCAATGAATTTTTCCCGTCGCGCTCCCCATCCAACGAGGTCAGAGTAGGAGAGCGATGCATCCGCCAACTTAGCGACAGCTGAAACGTTAATCCGCTTCTTCTCTCCACCGTTGAGTGAGAGGAATGCGCCGCCACCTTGTGAGGCGCTCCATCTACGAAAGAGCGCTGGCGAACTCACAACCCCGGCAACAACTTCATGCTCTGGAGACATAAGCGCAATAAGTGTGCACCAGACAGGAACTCCGCGAACAAAATTCTTTGTGCCATCTATGGGATCAATAACCCAATAGTGCTTGGTATTTCCTGGCAGTTGAAGAAGATCGCGACCACCAAACTCTTCTCCTACGACGAAATCTTCTGGTCGCTCTGCGGCAATTATTCCTCGGAGAAGTTCTTCCGTTCCTTTATCCGCATCAGTGACGGGGGTAAGGTCTGGTTTAGTCTCGATCACAAGATCAAGTGCTTGGTAGCGCGAGAGGGTAAATGCATCTGCCGCATCTGCCAACTTTTCGGCCAGAGCTAGGTCAAGGGAGTAATCGCGTGAACTCATAAGGCTAGATTACTCGCATCCACTTTGTGAATTTCTCCCACCAGGCGTTGGATTAAGCCTCACTCAAGAGGCGTCGAAGATTTGCCAATCGGGAGAGGGCAAATTCGGAGAGTGATGGCCAGTTGTTCAAGGCACACTCAGCCTCATTATGCGAGCAGTTGCGGGGGCAATGTTCAATCGCCTCTCGAAACTCACTGAATGCGCCTATGACCCGGTCGCGCTCGATATGGGCAAGTCCAAAAGATCGAACCCCAGGGGTATCGATAATCCAACCATCTGTTAGTTGAAGAGCGACCGCACTTGAAGAGGTATGACGGCCACGACCGGTTGCAACATTTACATCGCCGGTTGCGCGTGAATCAAGACCTGTAAGTGCATTAACAAGGGTTGATTTTCCAACACCAGAATGGCCGAGCAGAACAGTTCGCTTTCCTTTGAGGAGCGATCTTAATTCTGTCAGATCTGCTGCCCGATCAATGGTGATTGCTTGCACTTCAAGATCTTCATACATCTTTAGAAATTCTGTTGGATCTGCGAGATCGCACTTTGTAACGATGATGAGAGGTTTAATCCCTTGGTCATATGCGACGACAAGTGCACGATCGACAAATCCGTGTCGTGGTTCAGGATCTGCTGCAGCAATAACAATGGCAATCTGGTCGACGTTCGAGACAATCATTCGTTCAAATTCAGCTACATCATCAACGGTTCGAGTGAGGACATTGGCTCGTGGATGCACGATCACAATTCGGGCGAGCGTTCCCTCATTTCCCGAAACATCCCCAACAATCGAGACGATGTCGCCTACAACGACTGATTTCTTTCCTAGCTCACGAGACTTCATAGCCGTCACGTGCTTGTGGCTCTCCTCGATGAGGCAGGTTGTGCGACCGCGGTCAACTGCTACAACGCGCGCGAGGGTGGCATCGGAGTAGGAGGGTCTATCTTTTGTGCGCGGACGAGTACGTGGCTTTGGCCGGACGCGCACGTCATCTTCATCCAGGTCTTTTCTGACCACTACCTATGTGAGCCTTGCTCTAATAGCTCTGCCCATGCACCGGGAAAATCAGGGAGCGTCTTCTGCGTAGTAGCGATGTTCTCCACCAAAATTTCCGGGATTCGCAGTCCGATCATCGCCCCAGCGGTAGCCAGGCGGTGGTCTTCATAAGTCTTAAAGATTCCACCGTGCAGGTCAGCCGGGAAGATGTGGAGGGCGCTCTCCTCCTCTTCTACATCTCCGCCTAGTGCATTAATTTCAGTTGCCAAGGCAGCAAGACGATCAGTCTCGTGAAGACGAAGATGGGCGATACCACGCAGGGAAGAAGGCGAATCTGCTAAAGCACATAGGGCTGCTATAGAGGGCGTTAGCTCACCGACATCATGAAGATCGATATCAATGCCATGAATCGCACCATCACTTGTAATTGTTAAATCTGCTTCCGAACTATCAGATGTTGGTGCAAAGGTAATCGTTGCGCCCATCCGTGCCAGGATTCCTCGGAGTTGATCACCGGGTTGGGTGGTCTTCTTCGGCCAGTCGGTGATGGTGACCGAGCCGCCGGCGATCATGGCTACAGCCATGAATGGGGCGGCATTAGAGAGATCTGGCTCAATTGTTATGTCACGACCCAGCATCAGGGTTGGAGCTACCGTCCAGATTGGATGAGTCACCGTACCGGTTATTGCTACTTCTACACCGACCTCATTCAACATCTGAATTGTCATTTCAATATGAGGCAGAGATGGAAGGGAGTCGCCCGTGTGCTTGATGGAGATGCCCTCCTTCGTCGCAGGTGCAACGAGTAGGAGCGCTGAAATAAATTGGCTGGAAGAAGATGCATCTACTTCGACAGTTCCGCCGCGGAGTTGCCCGTTTCCGTTAATAGTGAGTGGCATGGAATATCGTCCACCGTGCTCCATCGTTACACCGAGTGATTCAAGTGCTTTTATCACTGGCCCGATAGGTCTCTCATGTGAACGTGGGTCACCATCAAAATGAATCAACCCCTGCGCCATGGCAGCCACGGGAGGCAGGAAGCGCATCACGGTTCCAGCATTTCCGACATCAATCTGCGCCGGTCCAAAGAGTGGGGCGGGGGTGACAGTGAGATCACCATTTGGCGCCTCTTCAATCCCAACGCCCAGGGCGCGCAGACCACCAATCATCAGAGCAGAGTCGCGCGAATGGAGGGGTTTGCGCAAAGTTGATGGACTCTGAGCGAGAGCGGCCAAGATCAGAGCACGATTAGTTACTGATTTGGAGCCTGGAATCGTTATCGTGGCGTGAACAGGTTTCAACCCGCGGTGCGGTGCTGGCCAGAGTTCAGCTGAGTGAGTCATTGAAGAGAATCTTACCGTCCCTGAAAGAAGCCCTACTACTGTATTTCCACGCTCTTTATTCTCGACCCTCTATATTCCCACCCCACCTACTCAGTAGAGTGGGTGTTATGTGCGGTCGTTATGCCCTTTCCAAGTTGCCCTCTGAACTTGTTGAAGAGTTTGAGATCCACACGAGCGAGAGCCTCAAAAATCTCCTGGCGCTTCCCGCACTTCCCGCCGATTGGAATATCACTCCAACACGGAATATTTACATTATTCGTGAAGCGGATAAATCTCGAGAGCTCGCTATTGCATCGTGGGGCTTAATAGCACCGTGGAGTAAGTCGCGAGAGGAGGCGGTGAAATCGCAATCTCAGGCAATAAATGCCCGAAGTGAGACAGTTGATCAGAAGCCAACATTTCGTAGCGCCTTCCGCTCTCGCCGTTGCCTGATACCTGCCGACGGTTACTACGAGTGGGCTACCGAGAATGGCGATTTCCCATTGAAGCAGCCGTTCTACATCTCTCGTCAAGATCGGCGAACTATGGCCTTTGCCGGCATCTGGGAGAGTTGGGTTGACCCCGATGGTGAAGTCCGTGAGAGCGCGGCACTTATTACCCGCCCCGCGGTGGAAGGGTTAGCAAAGATTCACTCCCGGATGCCAACTTTTCTACCAGAGGATCGCTGGGATATATGGCTGGATCGTTCGCTTCGCGATGCAAACGAGATTCGTGCCTTAATGGAGTTAGAGCAACCAGCCTTCGGTCTGGCGGCAGTACCCGTCTCTACAGCAGTAAATTCGATCAGGAATAATGGCGCCCACCTTATTAAAGAGGTTGATCTGGATGACCACCTGACTCTCTTTTAAGGACGGCTCCGGGTCTTATCGATTTTTAAGGGCCGTAAAGCGGTCTACCTCACACGTGGAAGCCCGGCCCTGACCGCTTTCGAGAAAGCAGCCGAGGAGTGGCTGAGAACTTCCCTTGAGTCCCGGGAATAAGGAGCACGGAGCCCTTGTTCTGTCAGATATGACAGTAGCCTTATTACCAATGAGCACAGAATTGGATTTGGCCTCACTTTTAACTCCCTCTGGCGGCGTCAACTCTCATGGAGAGATCGCCACCCTCGAGTCAGAGAGCGTTGCTGAGCGCACGGCGCGCTTTGAACGCGATGCTATGCCCCTGTCGAGTTCACTCTACTCAGCGGCTCTTCGCTACACCCGCAATCCACACGATGCTGATGATCTCGTCCAAGAGACCTATATCAAGGCCTTTAACTCTTTTCATCAATTCACACCAGGTACTAATTTAAAGGCGTGGATGTACCGCATTCTCTCAACAACTTTTATTAATAACTACCGTAAAGATCAACGCCGCCCTCAGCAATCCGATAAAGAGGTAGAGGATTGGCAGCTCTTCGAGTCCGCTTCGCATACGAGTGACCAGGGTAGATCAGCAGAAGATGAAGTGCTCGACAATATTCCAGATGGCGATGTTAAGGATGCGCTCGCTTCCATTCCAGAAGAGTTCCGCATGTCGGTCTATCTCGCAGATGTAGAAGGATTCTCTTATAAGGAGATTGCTGAAATTATCGGAGTTCCAGCTGGAACCGTGATGTCTCGGCTCCATCGCGGACGTAAGTTGCTACGTGAAGCGCTAGCAGACTATGCGCAGAGCCGGGGAATCTCAACCGGGACTGTCGCGAAGAAGCCCGCTTCGACTGTCGCGAAGAAGCCAGCCACAGCGGTTGCCAAGAAAAAATCCGATGAGAATCTCCTCGGCGGTGATCCATCATGACGCATGGCGACTGCAACTCCCTGTACACAAATATTCTTCTCTTCATTGATAATGAACTCCCAGAGCCAGGTGCCCATGAGCTTCAAATCCACGTGGGTGAATGTCCTGGCTGTAGTGATCGCTTAGAGATTGAAAAGAGCAACCTCATCGCACTTAAGCGAGCGCTGTCAGGCGCCTGCGATGAGCAGATCTCTTCTATCCTGCACGAGCATATTCTCGAACAGATTCATCAGATTGCTGAGGAGCAGGCGAAATTCGAGGCCAATCCATTTGGCGCATTCGGTGAATTTGCCGGTGGAATCACCCAGACTTATATCTCTACCTCTTTCACTCATACTGAGATTACTGAGAATGGTGAAGTGCATATTCAGATTGAGACCCACGAATTCCACCAAGAGTTCCCTGAATAAGTAACGTTTCTCCGCTATTTCCCGCAAAAGGAAGTAAGTTGACACCATGAACCGGGACCCACTCCAACTCGATAAATTAGTTGGATCAGTTGGCCTTGCCAGCCTCACCGTTCGAAGTTCTGATACATCGCTTGCGCAAGGGTCGAATGATCTTCCGGTAGTTTCAACGAGTGCACTCATTAACTTGATTGAAGGTGCCTGTAGCGCAGCGCTCCTTGAGCATCTCGATTTTGGAGAGAGCTTAGTGACAGAGAAGTTGGTACTCGAAACTGAGACGAGTGTGAGCGTAGGCGAAGAACTCCACGGGAGCGCACGAATCATTGAAGCAGGGGAGAGCTACTTTCTCTTTGAAGCAGAAATCACCTGTCGAGAGAAGAGAATCGCCACTGCACAAGTGCAGCGGCGATTGGTAGACCGGGTCTCTTACTTAGCTCGGATAGCTGCCGAGCGATTAATATAAATTACTTCTTTGTTGCCCAGAATATTTCAGCGATCTCATCGATCTTTGCAATCAACTTATCGGCTACAGCAACGTCATTGCTGCCCTTTGTGCCACCGGCACCAGCAAGCTTCGTTGCCTCATTGAAGAGTGCGTGGAGCTGTGGGTAGGCCTCGAAGTGTGGCGCCTTGAAGTAATCGGTCCAAAGGACCCAGAGGTGATGCTTTACTAACTCTGAACGCTCTTCCTTGATTGCCAAGGCACGTGTCTTGAAATCTGCATCGCTGCTAGCAGCGAACTTCTCCATGGTTGCTTTGACTGAGAGAGCCTCAATCTTTGCCTGTGCAGGGTCATAAACGCCGCAAGGAAGATCGCAATGTGCTGATGCGACCAATGTAGGACGGAAGAGTGATGTAAGTGATGATGAGATTCTGTTCATGCTCCATAGACTACAACCTGAATGGCCAGGGGATAAATGTCAGCTCAGTGGAGCCACGGCAGCAATAAAAGGAGGGGTGTGATGCGGCACTTAAGGAAGGTAGCGGTTGAAGGCACCTCCATGGTGCCCGCGCTCAACCCCGGAGATTGGCTGATCGCCTCCTATTGGCGGGGCGGACTACTCGCCGACATCGTTGGGGAGAGTGGACTCTCCTATCTCGCCTTACACGGGCGAATCCCTCAGAAGTATTTTGAGCGCTTTGAGAAGCGTGCAAGCTCCCTTGTTGGGCAGGTGATATTAGTTGAGCGTGAAGCTCAGCCCGGCCTCATTCAAATTAAGCGAGTAATTCGCGTTCTTGAATCGACTCGAGGTGAATTCGCGTTCTGGGTCGAGGGCGACAATAAAAACCTTAGCACTGACTCTCGCACATGGGGCGCAGTGAACGCCACAGAGATTAAAGGAGTCGTCCGGTTTAGATACTGGAGATCAAAGTAGCGTTAGCGATTGAATGCTTCAGTCAGAAGTGCGTGCTGCTCTTCCTCGTGAAGATGATGGCTTCCAGTTGCTGGGCTCGCGGTAGCACGACGAGAAACGCGACGAAGAGTGCGACCCTCAAGTGCTGGTTGCAACTCAAGCGCGACGAATGGCCATGGACCTTGGTTTGCCGGTTCATCTTGAACCCAGAGAAGGTTTGCGTTGGGGTGGAGCGCCGCTTGTTGTAGCAGCTCGGATACTGGCAAAGGATAGAGCTGCTCAATGCGAACAATTGCAGTCGTCATCTCACCGAGCTTTGCGCGCTCTGCAACGAGATCGTGATAAATCTTGCCCGAGCAGAAGATCACGCGAGTTGCATTGTTGACCATCTCGTCACCAATGACTGGGCGGAAGTGTCCAGATGTGAAGTCACTGAGCTTAGAAGCTGCCGCCTTCAAGCGAAGCATCGACTTTGGTTCGAATACAACGAGCGGCCGCCTTGCAGAGTTAGCCATATGCCAACGGAGAAGGTGGAAGTAAGAAGCTGGCGTTGATGGTTGGGCTACTGTCATGTTCTGCTCAGCACAGAGAGCGAGGTAACGCTCAATCCGCGCAGAGGAGTGGTCCGGGCCTTGGCCTTCATATCCATGTGGAAGTAGGAGTACTAGAGAGGAACGCTCGCCCCACTTCTGAAGAGCTGATGAGATAAATTCATCAATGATGGTCTGAGCACCATTTGCGAAATCACCAAATTGAGCTTCCCACAGAACAAGTGCATCTTCGCGCTCGAGCGAGTAGCCATATTCAAAGCCCATGGCGGCGTACTCGGAGAGAAGTGAATCGAAGACGAAGAATTGATTCTCGTTCTGAAGCAGACCGCGTAATGGGAACCAGTCGCTGCCATCATTTTGATTGACGATTACGGCGTGACGGTTTGAGAAAGTTCCACGACGCACATCCTGTCCAGCAAGGCGAATTGGGCGTCCGTCAAGCAGCAATGAGCCAAAGGCAAGTAGCTCTCCAGTTGACCAATCCACAGTGCCGTCATCGAGCATCTCGGTGCGCTTCTGAAGTTGAGGAACCAACTTAGGGTGAATTGCAAAGTCTTCAGGGGCTTGGACTTGTGTGGCCACAATTCTGCGAAGGGTTGCCTCGTCCACGGCAGTATTTACCGACTCTGGTGCTGGCGAGGTAGGAACGACGAAGTTTGAATCATGGTCTGGCTCGTTGTTATGGACAGCGTTAAAGGTTGCCTCGAGTTGAGCCTGGTAATCCTTGAGAACTTCTTCGGCTTCCTCAAGCGTGATATCACCGCGACCGATAAGGGCTTCGGTGTAGAGCTTTCGGGTGCTCCGCTTCGCCTCAATCATCTTGTACATCATTGGCTGAGTAAAGCTTGGCTCATCGCCCTCGTTGTGACCTCGACGACGGTAGCAGAGCATGTCGATGACGATATCTTTATTAAATGCTTGGCGGTATTCGAAGGCGAGACGAGCAATTCTTACGACGGCTTCAGGGTCATCACCATTCACATGGATAACAGGCGCCTGGATCATCTTTGCAATGTCAGTTGAATATGTTGACGAGCGTGAGGCATGGGGAGAAGTCGTAAACCCAACCTGGTTATTTACAACGATATGAATTGTTCCGCCCGTGCGATAGCCCTTGAGTTTTGAGAGGCTGAGTGTCTCAGAGACGATTCCTTGGCCAGCGAAGGCAGCATCACCGTGAACCAGAATTGGAAGTACGGAGTAGCTCTCTGGAAGGTTCTTGCGATCTTGCTTTGCACGAACAATTCCTTCGAGTACCGGATTCACGGCCTCCAGATGTGAAGGGTTAGCTGCTAGGTAAACGGTGGTGCTAGCACCGCTCTCGGTGCGGTGGATACCGGTTGTGCCAAGGTGGTACTTCACATCGCCAGATCCATGAACCTGGTTCTCAGCGTAATGCCCCTCAAACTCTTGGAAGATTTGACCAATCGCCTTACCAGCAATATTTGCTAAGACATTCAGGCGGCCACGGTGCGGCATGCCGATGCAAACTTCTTCCACGCCAGACTCTGCGGCACTTGTGTTGATTGCATCCAAGAGTGGGATGAGTGACTCTCCGCCTTCGAGCGAGAAGCGCTTCTGGCCAACATACTTTGTCTGCAGGAATGATTCGAAAGCCTCAGCGCTATTTAATTTGTGAAGAATGCGAAGTTGCTCTTCGCGAGGTGTGCGAGGTGCACCAACTTCGACGCGCTCTTGGAACCACGCGCGTTCGGCTGGGTTCTCGATATACATGTACTCCACGCCTACGGTGCGGCAGTATGAGTCACGAAGAATTCCTAGGATGCGGCGGAGTTTCATTACTGATTTGCCACCAAAACCGCCGGTTGCAAATTCTCGATCCAAATCCCATAGCGATAGGCCGTGTGTTACTACATCTAAATCAGGGTGTGAGCGTTGAACATAACGAAGCGGATCAATGTCAGCCATGAGATGGCCGGTGGTTCGATAAGCGTTAATTAACTGCTGAACGCGAGCGGTCTTGGAGACCTGATCATCTTTTGCAAAGTGCATATCCTGCACCCAGCGAATTGGGACGTAAGGAATGCGAAGTGCAGCAAAGATCTCATCGTAGAAGTTATTCTCACCGAGCAGAATCTCATGCAGGCGACGGAGGAAATCGCCAGATTGCGCACCTTGAATGATGCGGTGGTCATAGGTGCTGGTGAGTGTGATGACCTTGCTGATCGCGAGGTTTGCGAGTGTCTCTTCACTTGCTCCTTGAAATTCTGCCGGGTAATCGAGTGAGCCAACTCCGAGAATGAGACCCTGGCCTTGAACTAGGCGGGGGACGGAGTGAACAGTTCCTAACGTTCCTGGATTAGTGAGCGAGACTGTGGTTCCAACGAAATCATCAACGGTAAGTGCGCCGGTGCGCGCTTTACGTACAGTCTCTTCGTAGGAGGCCCAGAACTGCCCGAAATCTAAATTCTCACAACCTTTAATGGAGGGAACAAGGAGCTGGCGAGAGCCATCTGGCTTCGCGAGGTCGATCGCAATACCCAAGTTAATGTGTTCCGGGCGACCAATTGCTGGCTTGCCATCAATCTCTCCAAAGAAGGCATTCATCTCTGGCATATCGCGGAGCGCCTTCACCATGGCGTAGCCAATGAGGTGAGTAAAGGAAACCTTTCCACCGCGACCACGCTTCAAGTGGTTGTTGATGACGGTGCGATTATCAATCATGAGTTTTGCGGGAATAGCACGAACTGATGTTGCTGTTGGAACTGTGAGCGATGCCTCCATGCTCTGTACAACACGCGCACTAACACCGCGAATTGGCTCCAGTGCTGCAGCGCTCGGTGTCACCAATGTAGGAATTGGTTTAACTACCGGGTCAGCAGGAGTTGGGGTAACGGACTTTGCTGGCGGCTGAGATGAAGTGGTCACAGTAGTAGGCGCAATCGTTGAGGTGGATGGAGGAGCGGGGGTTGTTACAGCAGGCGCAGGAGTTACAGCAGGCGCGGGAGTTGGCACTTGGGCAGCGCCCTGCGATTTAGGGAGTGGAGGCGTTCCACCACGTGGTGCACCGCTGAGGGGAGGAAGAGTTGCAGCTGAATTAACTGTTGCAGAAGTTGGCGATGAGTAATCGGAGAAGAAATCCCACCATGCTTTTTCAACGGATGCAGGATCTGCCAGAAAACGTTCGTACATCTCAGTGACGAGCCATTCGTTCGGCCCGAAGGAGCCACCGAAGTGATTAGCCGGAGTGTTTGCTCCTGAACCCGTCACTTGTCCTCCTGAAGTGGGCCTGTAGTCAGACCCGTAGTAAGAATGGCCCCGCTGATGTACTTCGCTATTCTAATATCGAAATGCTGAGTAAATAATGGGAGATTTACCGATATCGCTGTGAGAAGGAGCGCAATTTGCCCCTATCCGGCGGCTGACGGGACGAGTCGCCGGGTTCGGCTAGAACTCCTGGGCGGCTAGTAGTGCGCAGGCCAGAGTCGTGGCAGAGATGATGGAGAGCGGAATGGCGGTGCGATAGGCCGAGCCCGAGTACATAAAGTAACTCACGCCGAGTGCGATGAGATTTGCAAGAACTGCCGGGGCTCTTCCAAAAGATTTTCCGCGCTGGTAGCCGAGAGAAGAGATGTAGAGACCGACTGCGCCAAGTAGAGCAAAGATAATCTCCCCAAAGACGCCGCTGGTCGAAGAGACGCTTCGGACGAGAGCAGCAATCGCGGTATAGAGAGCTAATAGAATCAAGACGGCGCTCTCCACTCGAAGTAATCTGACAACCCACGTGCTGGCAAAATTAAAGATCGTCCGGCGATTACTTGAACCTTGAGATTCACTATCATTTTTACTCATCTACGCTCCTCGACTCGACAGATGAAATTCTACTTCGATAATGAGGCATGAAGTTGAGTCCGTCGCAGATTGCGCTCATTGAATTCGCAAATAATGGGGTGATTGATTCGCTCACTGAGACCTTGGCTCCCGCCGCATTCTTCCCCGCATTGGCTCGGGAGGCGCTCATTGCCAAGCGCTCAGGGGCGGCGCTGATGGTGATCTCACTAAAGCTAAATATCGAAAATTTGTTACTCCAACGTTTCGATCCGCAATCTACCGAGCGGTTCTCTCCTAGCGTTGCTGTCTCCTATATCGAGCAAGAGGTGATGCGAATTGCGAGGGTACTCTCCGAGTCGTTACGAGTAGGGGATCTCTTCACCCGATTTAGCGATGTCGGATTCCTCCTTGTGATTCGAGGAAGTGAGTGGGAGTTTCAGCTAGCGGAGAAGAGGATTGCAATGAATGTTAATGGTGCTCGAACTGCGCAGAGCCATTGGCAACTTGTAACCGTGCTGCCTGATCGAGATGAAGAACTCTCCCATCTTGTGGCGAGAATTGATCGCGCGCATTTTAATTAACACGCATTTTTATAGCAGGCAATGTAACTAGCAGGCAATGTAACGAGCAGGCAATGTAACGAGCAGGCACGGTACTCAATGCGACGGCTACTAGTGAGAGTCGCTCTCGTTGCCTTCGCTCTCGTTGCCTTCCTGTTCGCCACCGTGGTGCTTTGTGCCACCAAGACCCCTACCCCCTGCACTTGCTCCCATCGAACTGCCTGCAGCACCGAGAGTAGGAGTTACCCGCCAGACTAATTTCTTACTCTTCGTGAGTGAGACATTGGCGCAGGTGTAACTCTTCAATCCAATCAGCTTCTTGGCGCCTTCGCTCTTGCAGACTCCACCGGCCTTAGCAGAGGAAG
>CAINVP010000066.1 GCA_903854185.1 uncultured Actinomycetes bacterium | reverse complement strand
ATGGCAGAGAAGAAGGTAACCGGTCCGGCATCGTATTTCCCTTCAATTGAGAAGAAGTATGGAAAGCCGATTGAGTATTGGATGAAAGAGCTCAAAAAAGTTTCTAAGCTCGCCCATATGGAACAAGTCGCTCATCTCAAAGAGAAATTTGAAATGGGGCATGGACACGCCAACGCTTTAGTGGCGGTATTCCGTGCCAAGAACGGACTCTAACCTCGGCCGTTAACTGAACTCAGGGTGCCCCGAGTGGAGTCACAATCGTTCGGATTAGTAACAAAATCTTGTATCCTCACTCAATGACTTCAGAGACTTCAGTAAATAAACACCGCTGGCTCATTCTTGGCATTGTTCTGGCTGCCGAGATCATGGACCTCCTCGATTCCACCATCGTCAACGTTGCTGGTCCCTCGCTGAAGGAGAAACTTCACGCCACACCTTCTGCTCTTCAATGGGTAATTGGTGGTTACACCTTGGCGCTGGGAGCAGGCTTGGTTCTCGGAGGTCGGCTGGCTGATCGCTACTCGCGTCGAAATATCTTTCTGATTGGTCTAACAGCGTTCACCATCAGTTCGTTGCTCTGTGCCATCGCGCCGAATATTCATTCGCTAATCGCGTTCCGGTTAATCCAGGGAATGGCGGGCGCCTTAGTCCTGCCCCATGTCATTGGCTTTATCCGTGATGTGTTTCCGCCAGAGGAGATTGGCAGCGCATTTGCAATCTTTGGTCCAGTTTTTGGCCTAGGCGGAATCCTTGGACCCATCATCGGCGGCTTTATCATCGATGGAAATATCGCCTCAACCGGATGGCGGGCAGTCTTTCTTGTAAATATTCCGATTGGAATCATTAACATCGCATTGGCATGGAAGTATCTGCCGAAGCGGGCCTCGGATCACACCATCAAAATCGACCTTCTCGGTGCACTCCTTATCGTTGCATCTTCTGGGCTGCTTCTGCTCCCATTGATTCAGGGGCAAGAGGCAGGTTGGCCAGCATGGACATTTATTTCATTGGCGGCATCACTTATCGGCTTCGCGCTCTTTACCTTGCAACAACGTTGGGTTCTCTCCCGCAAGAAGACTCCGCTTGTTGATCCAAATATCTTCAAATCTGTAACTTATAACTTAGGCCTAAGCGGAATCTTTACCTTCTTCGCTGGCTTTACCGGTGTCTATCTGATCATCACCCTCTTCTTGCAAATTGGTGAGCGATATTCGGCACGAGGTGCTGGAATTGCAAATATCGCTATCGCCCTTGGCACAGCAATAGGGGGCGCCCTTAGCGGTGCCGTATTGGCAGAGAAGTTCGGTACTCGAGTGCTCCAACTTGGAGCCCTGGCACAAATCGCTGGAGCCGCCCTGCTCTTTGCCGCACTACCTAACATGGCCTCATTTAATTTCTGGCATATCGCCCCAGGTATGTTGGTATCAGGGTTCGGAACAGGTCTAGTTGTCGCAGCACTGTTTGATGCAATTCTTCTGGCGATTAAGGATGAGCTTGTCGGATCTGCATCCGGAGTTCTCTCCGCGGTGCAATCGATTGGTTCTGCCGTTGGCGTTGCAATCTTCGGCACACTCTTCTTCAACCAAGTAGGGCAGGGGCGCATTGATGCGGGATTTAGAAATGCCCTGCTCCTGCAGATTGCCCTGGTAGCGCTCTTTTTGATCATCACCTTCTTCCTGCCGAAGAAAGCTATGGATAACTCTCACTTCGCCGAATAGGTGAGTTAATCTCCAAGCGAGATTGGACGGTATTCAGGCCTAAGAAGGATTCACTCTGTAAAGAATTGTGGAATACTTAGCGTGCACTTCGGGTTTGGTAGTAACTGGGACTTGGCGACTCGCCAGGTCCTTTTTACTTTCCACAGTCTCATCTGAAATGGCGCGATCTATTGGTAGAGATCAAGAGCAATATTTCAGCTTTGCACGGGAAGGTCCTGAGAAATCGGGGCCCTTTCTTAATTTTAGAACCCTAAAAATGAACCCTGGATTATGCTTTAAGCATGATTTCAACCCTCTGCCTCAGTTTGCCGGAGCTTCATCTGGGGCGTTCCATATGAGCGCCTACGAGGATCGCCCAAATACTGCGTTAATTGTTATTGATGTTCAGAATGGGGTCGTGGATTTCGCCAAGAATCGGGATGTGGTCGTCTCAATCATTGCCGGATTAGTTGAACGCGCCCGTTCGACTGAGTTAAACGTTATTTGGGTACAACACTCAGAAGATGATATGCCCATCGATAGCGAGTACTGGCAAATCGTTCCCGAACTTAAACCGGCTAAAACAGATCGAATCATACGTAAAGAGTGGCGAAGCTCGTTCGAAGAGACTGACCTTGAGCAAGTGTTAGAAGAGTTGCAAGTAGGCCATCTCATAGTTTCAGGTGCTCAATCAAATTACTGTGTTCGCCACACAATTCATGCAGCCATCGAGCGCGGCATTGATATCACTCTGATTGAGGATGCACATACCACTATGGATGAGTCATGGAACGGTACTCAAATACCTGCGGAATTAATCATTGCAGAACTCAACCGCGCATGTGCTGATTACGATTTACCTGATAGCTTTGTCAGGGTAGTTTCGTCGGAAAAAATTCGTTTTTAACTCAAAAGATGCCAGAACTTCCAGAGGTTGAGACGGTCCGGCGTGGCCTCCACAAGAACGTCGTGGGAAAGCGGATTATCTCCGCAGAAAAGTTGCACCCACGAGCAATAAACCCCAGAAGTATCGCAGGGCTCGAGACGCTTAACGGTGCCAAGATTCTCGATACCCGGCGCAGAGGAAAGTTTCTCTGGCTAGTTTTAGATCGCCCCTTCGTGCTCGCTGCACATCTAGGGATGTCGGGACAGTTTCTGATTGATTCCCCGAATGATCGCCACACCCGTGCCCTCTTTCACTTAAAAAAGGGCTTGAAAAGTTCCAGGCTGCATTTCAACGACCAGAGAACGTTTGGGTGGGTTTCGATTGAAGAGTGCATCGATGGAGTTCCCTCATCAGTGCTGGAGATTGCCCTTGACCCTTTTGATCCGCTCTTTGATCACGATGTAGTCGTTGCAAACATTGCAAAGCGCAACATCAGTATCAAGACTGCCATATTGAATCAACATATCGTCTCGGGCATCGGCAACATCTATGCAGATGAATCACTCTGGTTGGCTAAAGTCCATCCTGAACGCAAGGCAGCCGAGATGAAGAAAGCTGATATT
>CAINVP010000065.1 GCA_903854185.1 uncultured Actinomycetes bacterium | reverse complement strand
TAAGAAGAAGGCGCAAGGTTTACTTCCTACCGGAAAGAAGATTGTCATCACCGTTACGGGTAACGGCTTGAAAGATGTGGGTTGGATTCTTGATAGCGCCGAGGCTCCCACCGTGATTCCGGTAAATATCGATCTCGCGGCGAAGGCGATGGGTCTCTAACCATGGCAGCGAACCGCCTCACCTTTAAAGCAACGATGGCTCAAATTAGCGTCCCTGCATCATCGGCAAATCTTGGCCCCGGCTTTGATTCGTTCGGACTCGCACTCAACATTCGTGACCGCTATGCCGCAGCGGTTCTAGATGATGCAACTATTGATGTAGATGTCTCAGGCGAAGGCGCGGATGACCCATCTTTGAAATTGGATAAAAACAATCTCGTCATTAAAGCGATGTTCAAGGGCTTTGAATTCATGGGGCAGAGACCACGTGGAATCGCACTCCGCACCTCGAATGCAACACCACAAGGTCGCGGGCTAGGTTCAAGCGCGAGCGCAATTGTTGGCGGCTTAGCGTTGAGTCGCGCACTCGTTCATTCCGGTGAGCAGTTCATGAGCAATGACGAGATGATTGCACTTGCAACAGAGATGGAGGGCCACCCTGACAACGTCTCGGCTGCCATCCTTGGTGGTGCAACCGTTGCGTGGAGTGAGCCAGACTCATTGAAGCCTTCGGAGAGTGTCGGGCGCGCGGTATCAATCCCAGTACATCCTTCGATTAAGGCGCTTATCTGCATTCCACAGAACATTCTTTCAACGAGCAAGGCGCGCAAACTTCTTCCTGATGTTGTGCCACATACTGATGCCGTTCTCAACGCATCGCGCGCAGCACTCTTCACTCAGGCGATCTCACTCTATCCCCACCTACTATTTGCGGCGACCGAGGATCGACTTCACCAGCAATATCGCCGTGAGGGTATGCCAAAATCACTTGCGCTTATGGAGAAGTTTCGCGGGGCGGGGGTAGCTGCAGTGATCTCCGGTGCTGGCCCATCTGTTCTTGTTCTCCACACTCTTGCCGGAACTGAGCTGGAGGAGTTGAAGGCGAGCGTAGGCTCAGAGTTCCAGGCACAGGAGATTGAGATCTCTCAGGTAGGCGTTCAGTAACTTCGGGCGTGCTCAACTTCACCAATATTTCTGCTCCTTCCCGCCTCGCGAGCGTGGCTAAAGGTGGCGCTAGCAGGAGCGCTGTGCTAAGTTTTTCCTATCTAGAGGCGGCGAATTAGCCTTCAGAAAATCTGATTCTCGGAAAATTATTCATCCGCGATACCCAAATACGTGAAAATTACTTTCACAATCACGAATACAAAGGAAAGCATGTCTCCAGTTACAAAGGAACGCGCAAAGAAGAGCGCTGCAAAGAAGAGCGCAAGCGCAGATAAGTCAGCCCCAGCAGAAACAATCAACGATGGCGCTGTGAATGGCACGGGCAAGGAAAGTAAGAACTCTGGAGAGTTGAGCGCAATGCTCCTTCCAGATCTTAAGAAGGTAGCAGCACAACTTGGAATTGATGGCGCGGCAAAGATGAGTAAAGGTGACCTCGTTGAATCAATCGGTAACCTCCAGGCCGCAAACCGCGAAGCGGCAAAGTTAGAGCGCGAGCAGAAGCGCCTTGAGCGCCAGGAAGCTCGCAATAAGCGCAACCAGGGTCGCGATGAGCGCTCCGAGGATTCAGATGACTCTGATGACTCTGATGATGTAGATGGCTCGGATAACCGGGACTCATCATCACAGGATTCATCGGAAGCGCCAGAGAGCCGTGGTGCGAACAGCCGCAACGACCGCGGAGATCGAAGCGATCGCAATGACCGTGGGGACCGTGGGGACCGCGGAGATCGTAATGACCGCGGAGACCGAAATGATCGTAGAGAACGTGGTCGTGGGCGCGAGCGCAATCGTTTCCGTGACCGGAACGATCGCAACGACCGTGGTGACCGTCCCGAGCGTGGTGAGCGCGATATTCAAATAACTGAAGATGATGTGCTGCTCCCGGTAGCGGGTCTGCTAGATATTCTCGATAGTTATGCATTTATTCGCACCACTGGTTATCTCTCCGGTCCAAACGATGTTTATGTCTCGTTGCAGCAGGTTCGTCGTTACGGACTCCGTAAGGGAGATGTCATCACCGGGCAGGTCCGTCAGGCACGTGAAGGGGAGCGTAAAGAGAAGTTCAATGCTCTTGTAAAGCTCGACACCGTAAACGGGTCAGATCCTGAGAGTTCACGCGATCGCGTGGAATTCGCAAAGCTTGTTCCACTCTATCCGCAGGAGCGTCTGCGCCTAGAGACAGAGCCGAATATCTTGACGACTCGCGTTATCGATCTCGTTGCACCAATCGGTAAAGGTCAACGCGGATTGATCGTCTCACCTCCGAAGGCTGGAAAGACCATGGTCCTCCAAGCCATCGCAAATGCCATCACAACAAATAATCCAGAATGTCACCTCATGGTTGTACTCGTTGACGAGCGTCCTGAGGAAGTTACCGATATGCAGCGCTCAGTGAAGGGTGAAGTTATCGCTTCAACCTTTGACCGTCCCGCTGATGACCATACAGCGGTCGCAGAACTCGCAATCGAGCGTGCAAAGCGCCTCGTTGAACTTGGTCACGACGTTGTAGTACTTCTTGATTCCATCACCCGCCTTGGTCGCGCTTACAACATCGCGGCTCCTGCATCAGGTCGAATTCTTTCTGGCGGAGTTGATTCAGCCGCCCTCTATCCACCAAAGAAGTTCTTCGGCGCAGCACGTAACATCGAGAATGGTGGATCACTCACCATCCTTGCTACCGCGCTCGTTGAGACCGGTTCGAAGATGGATGAAGTGATTTTTGAAGAGTTTAAGGGCACCGGAAATATGGAGCTCAAGCTCGATCGCAAATTCGCAGATAAGCGAATCTTCCCAGCGGTAGATGTTGATGCATCAGGTACTCGTAAGGAAGAGATTCTCATGGGAACGGAGGAGCTCAATATCGTCTGGAAGCTCCGCCGCGTTCTCCATGCCCTCGATTCCCAGCAGGCGCTCGAGCTCTTGCTAGAGAAGATGAAGGGCACAAAGTCCAACGTGGAGTTCTTGATTCAGATCCAGAAGACCACGGCGGATGGCCAGAACAACTAAATAAGAGTCCGTCCCGGGCGGGTTTCGGCTTCCAGCGGGGGAGTTGTAGGACATCCGCGCTATGCGGGGATTGGCGGCGGTAAGGATCGCATCTGGACCTCGATTTCGTCTAGGCGGAGTTAGCCATTAACCTTGGGAAGTATTCGGGAGTCGGAAGGCACCTAAGAACCGGCTGGTTCACAGCGAAGGGGAGATCTCTTCCTGACCCAGCCACATAGGAGAAGAGGAAACATGAAGGCTGAGATTCATCCAGACTATATAGAGACCACAGTTACATGTGGTTGCGGCGAAGTGTTCACAACTCGCTCAACAAAGGCATCAGGTTCAATCTACGTTGAAGTCTGCTCCGTCTGCCATCCGTTCTATACCGGTAAGCAGCGTATTCTCGATACTGGCGGCCGCGTCGCTAAGTTCGAAGAGCGTTTCGGCAAGAAGACCGCTAAGTAGCTTTTTTACAAAGACCGCATCGTCCTTCGCCTGTGCAGACAGGTGGAGAACGGGGCGGTCTTTTTATTTCTCCAGCATCAATCGAATATGAGGTAAGAAGATGGCAGAGCAAGGCGAACGATTTGGACAGATCCCTGCCCTGTTAGCTGAGTATGCCCAACTCGAGAGCGAGCTCGCCGACCCAAGCATCCATGAGGATCAGGGCAAGGCGCGCCAACTCGGAAAGCGTTACGCACAACTCGGACCTGTCATTAATGGCTACCGCGCTTGGAAGTCGGCCAGCGATGACTTCACTGCAGCTGAGGAATTTGCTGCTGTGGATGAGAGTTTTGCTGCTGAGTTGCCGTCGTTGAAAGAGTCGCTTGACCGGGCTGAAGAGAAGTTGGAGGAGTTACTCCTTCCGCGCGACCCTAACGATGATCGCGATGTGATTATGGAGATTAAAGCTGGCGTTGGTGGAGATGAGTCAGCGCTCTTTGCAGGTGATCTATACCGGATGTATCAACGCTATGCCGAGAAGCACAACTGGAAAGTCGAAATCATTGATACCACCGATTCTGAGATGGGTGGTTTTAAAGAAATCTCCATGGCGATTAAGTCAAAGGGCAATGTTGAGCCAGGACAGACACCATATGCTCGCCTCAAGTTTGAAGGTGGAGTACATCGCGTACAACGAGTACCAGAGACAGAGTCGCAGGGACGTATTCATACATCAGCAGCTGGCGTACTGATTCTTGCAGAAGCTGATGAAGTCGATATTGAGATTCGCCAACAAGATCTACGCATCGATGTCTTCCGCTCATCAGGTCCAGGTGGCCAGTCGGTTAACACAACTGACTCCGCTGTTCGAATTACACACATCCCAACTGGAGTGGTTGTCTCATGCCAGAATGAGAAATCACAACTTCAGAACAAGGAATCTGCCCTCCGTATTTTGCGTGCCCGCCTTCTTGCCCACGCTCAGGAGCAGGCAGATGCGGCTGCAGCAGCAGAGCGTAAATCCCAGGTTCGCACCGTGGATCGATCTGAGCGCATCCGAACCTATAACTTCCCAGAGAACCGGTTGAGCGATCACCGAGTTAACTTCAAGGCGAATAACCTTGATGCAGTTCTCAATGGTGAACTTGATGATGTCATTCAAGCGCTTTTAGATGCAGATAAAGCTGCAAAGCTTGCAGATACCTCTGCCAAGTAACGGTTACCTATGTCTTCAGATTCAGTCGAGAGGGATATTCGTTCCTTGTTGAAGAGCGCGAAAGCTGCTCTTGCAGAGGCGAGTATCTCTGCCGTAGATGGCGAATTGCTCCTTGCTCACATTCTGGGCGTTAATCGTATGGAGCTGCATGCCAAGCAGTTCAACTTCACGCCCGAGGAGAGTGAAGAGCTAGCAGACCAACTCGACTCCTTGATTCAATTGCGAATAGCTGGCACACCTACCCAATACATCACTGGTGAAGCGCCGTTTAGATACCTCACACTTGATATCGGCGCAGGTGCGCTCATTCCACGTCCAGAGACTGAACTCTTGGTTGATGAAGTGCTCCACAATTTAGCCCGCTATCAACAGCCCATCAGCATTGTGGATCTCGGATCTGGCAGCGGGGCAATTGCAATCTCACTTGCAAGTGAGACCCTGGGGAAAGTAGATACTCGCATTGTGGCGGTAGAAATATCCGAGGAAGCTGCAACCTGGCTCAATCGCAATATTGGAAAATTTGATCTTCCCATCAGAACGGTAATTAGCGATGTGAAAGATGCGTTGATTGACGTGAAGTGCGACGTTGTCGTCGCAAACCCACCGTATATTCCAGTCGGCACAGTTCTCCCGAGTGAATTAGCAGCTGAACCTGCGATTGCGCTTTTCGGCGGGTCAAACGATGGCATGGCTATTCCTCAGGAGTTCATTGCAGCAGCAGCGCGCTTACTCAAGAGTGGGGGCCTCTTTGCGATGGAACACGATGAGAGTCAAGCCGATGCGGTGCGAGTAGCCCTGAACGCTGACTTTGAAACGGTTCACCTACATCGTGATCTGAATGACCGCCCCCGGTTTACAACCGCATTGCGGAAATAGATTCAGCTAAGCTGAAATCACCCTCGAACTTTTAGAGTAGATCAAACTCAGAAGCAGCAGCACGAAGTTCTTCTCGAGCTTGTGGCGCTGCGGCAAAGTCAATGAGGTTCTTCGCTTGCTCTGATTGGCTCCTGCCAAAGCATGGTGCGATTCCGTTCTCAGTCACGACGTAGGAGTGCTGGAAACTGGTGACGGCATCCTGGATAAGTGGAACAATCTTCGAGGTATTGCTCTTGGAGTGCCAAGAAGGTAGTGCCATAAATGATTTGCCGCCACGAGAGTGGAGCGCGCCAACAATAAAATCTGTGGATCCACCAAAGCCAGAGTAGATCTCTCCTCGAACCCGTGAGGCATTTGCTTGGTCAAAGAGGTCTACTTGGAGCGCAGCGTTTACCGAGGTCATGCGCGCTTGTTTAGCAATCTGACTTGGATCATTTGTCTTTTCGGTGCGAAGCATCCGGACTCGCCGATTGAGGTGGAGCCATTCATAGAGTTCTTGTGACCCGAAGATGAATGAGGCGGTGATAGGTACATCCTGATCAAGGGCGGCTGCCTTTTCGAGGTTGAGCACACCATCGCTAAACATCTCTGTCCAGATACGCAGGTTCTTTCTATTTTTCAGTAGTTCAAGAACGGCATCAGGAACTGCGCCAATACCCATTTGGAGAGTTGAGCCATCAAGGACCAAGCCCGCGATCTGCTTTCCGATAGCCTGGGAAGTCTCAGTCGAGTGAAGCGCATGGTGGTGGGAGAGCTCTTCCTCTGCCTCAATCAGGAAATCTATTTCGTGCTCATAAATCTGGGCATCACCATAGGTATATGGCATCTTCGGATTAGCTTGAGCAATGACGACTCCACCTTTTTCACGCACCGCCTCAATCGCTGCGGGAAGGATATTAACTTCGATACCCAGTGAGACCGTATCAAAGCGTCGCTCCGAAGTGTGAAGCAGTACGACATCGGGAGTGAAGTGATCGCGGATGAGGACTGGCACGAGGCT
>CAINVP010000064.1 GCA_903854185.1 uncultured Actinomycetes bacterium | reverse complement strand
TGAGCGTCACCTAAGCGAGCAACCGCCGACGAGAGAAGCACTTGACGCTGCAATCAACGATATTGATGCTGCTATCGCCGAGGCGGCACAGATTGTTCCAATCACTGCCGCAAAGACGCTGGTCGCCGTTGCCGGCACTGCAACAACTGTTGCCGCCGCCTCACTTAAGTTGGATTCCTATGATCGCCACGCGATTCATCTCTCTCGAGTGAGTGCAGGAAATGTGCACCATGTCGCCGAGAGGTTTGCTAAGAGCACTCGTGAAGAGATTGCCGCACTTGGTTACATGCACCCTGGACGGGTAGATGTCATAACATCCGGATCGCTAGTTCTTTCACGCGTGATGATGGCGACTGGTGCAGCGGAGTTCGTTGCATCAGAGTCAGATATTCTCGATGGTATCGCCTGGGGATTAGCGCTCTCCTGATCATGGCACGCACTCTGCTTCAACTTGATAAGGCACTGGTTAAGTGCACCCAATGCCCACGCCTCGTTGAGTGGCGGGAAGAGGTTGCAGTTACAAAACGTAAGTCTTATCTGGATGAGAAATATTGGGGTAAGCCGGTCCCTGGTTTTGGACCGACCGATGCAAGCATCGTCATTGTTGGCCTAGCTCCTGGTGCACACGGAGCCAATCGCACCGGGCGAATCTTCACAGGTGATAGTTCAGGAGATTGGCTTTATAAAGCACTGCACAAGAATGGTCTGGCTAAGATTCCGACGAGTAAGAGCAAAGTTGATGGCCAAGAGCTCTTCGGAGTTCGAATTACTTGCGCCGTGCATTGTGCACCACCAGATAACAAGCCGAGCACTGATGAGAAGCACACCTGCTCCACGTGGTTTGATGAAGAGATTGCACTGCTATTACCAACAGCAAGAACTTTTCTTGCGTTAGGTGCTCTTGCTTGGAACGCGTCTTATGCGAGCCTTAAAACTGCAGAGTGTGTGATGCCTAGAGTAAAGCCAAAATTTGGTCATGGGGAGAGCTTCGCCTTCCTCGGACCAGATGGCGTGAAGCGAATACTCTTAGGCTCGTATCATCCAAGCCAGCAGAACACCTTCACAGGCAAGCTAACCGAGAAGATGCTTAACGAGGTTATTGCAAAGGCTAAGCGAGCAGCTTCTTAATCTGTTCTACATGTTCTGTAATATGACCAGCCTGCTTTGCTAAGACCTGTGTAAGCGTTACTGGACCTAATTCTGGGTGGTTACCGGTACGAGACCATTTATCGTCGCTAATTCTTTCGAGCATCTCTTCGACGACTGCGTGCATTCCGGCGACACCTTTTACAGACGAGGAAAGCGTACGGTTCTCGTAGTTAAGTGCTGCGGGTAACAACTCTTCATCAAATGGAACAATCGCTGGATTGTCGTAGATGAGGATATTCATGTATCGGGTTGCAAAGTAAGTCTCGGCATCAAAGATGTGGTGCACGATGTAGGAGATAGGCCACTCGCCATCGGTAGGTACTTTATTGATCTGCTCTGCGGTTAAACCATTCGCAAGCGCAACTAACTCAGCGCCAGCGTTCCTATATGCGGTCAAGGTCTCTTTGCTCATGAGAGTAGGTTACAGAGCATTACCCCTCGACTAGTAGACTCAGCGGCGCACAACCAGCCCCGATAGCCCAATGGCAGAGGCAGAGGACTTAAAATCCTCCAAGTGTGGGTTCGACCCCCACTCGGGGCACCAGTTTTAGATAGAAGCGTCATTGCAATTGTCAGTGCTCTTAAGGATGCTTCAGCCATGACAATCCGTTTCCGTCGAAGCCTAAAAATCGCTCCCGGTGTACATATAAATTTCAACAAGAACTCAACCAGCCTCTCACTCGGACCACGAGGTGCTCACTACACAATGAGTTCAACTGGGCGTCGAACGGTCTCTGCTGGTTTGCCGGGAACCGGTCTCTACGCGACCCAGACCATCAACCCAAAGAGCGCCAGTCGCAAGAGCGCCGGTTCCACCCCAGTGGAGTCGGAGAATCTGCACCAATTCCCGGCAACGCCACCAGCTCCAACGTTATTTTCAAGGCGAGCAGAGCGAGATTTCTACGCCTTTTTCAAAGATATCTATGGCGGAGACCGTTCGTACACAGTGGATGAGATTCTGACGAGGGCAAAGGCGCTCCGAGAGCAGTATGACTCTCTCATCTACCCTCTTACTCTCATCGCCTTCCTCCACATGATCAACTCGGATAAGTACGATGAATTGCTCCTGACCGAGGGGGCAAAGATCTGGGCGGGGCGAGAAATAATTTTTACTGACCGCCTTGTTGTTAAGTACTTCAAAGCGATTCGCCCCGTCACTCGCATCTGTGAAGGCATATCAGCAACCGAGATCTTCAACAAGCAACAATTTGGATTTATCTGGGTGGAGATTCTCCAGGATGGCGGGCGATACGACGATGCTCTTGCAGTTCTGCACGAGATGGAACCAACACAACTAGTTGCCATCTCAATGGCGGATGTTGAGCTCAGCAAGAAGGATTATCCAGCTGTTCTAGAGACAACGGAAGATATCGAGAATGAAGATGATGCAACTGCAATTCTCTTGATCCTTCGCGGTATGGCCTTCCGTGAGCAGAACCTTCTGGATGCATCCCTTGAATGCATGAAGTTAGGGCTAGCCAAAAGAGGTCGCTCCAAAGAGGTACTTCATCGAGCACACTTTGAACGCGCCGGGACCTACGAGAAGATGGGTAAGCCCGCTCTTGCCCGTAAGGACCTGGAGAGCATCCTCGTTGACGATTCTTCGAATGCAGAAGTCCTAGACCGCATCGCAAAGTTGGATCAAGGCGCACCTAGTTCCTAGGTTCCTGTCTCCTATGGGTAGGCAACCCGCTACGATTACATTCTGTTTTTACCTAACGTAGGGATACTTTATGAAGCGCGTTCTTATCACTGGTGCTTCTGGCTATGTAGGTGGTCGCCTCGTTAAGGAATTGCTTGAAGATGGGCTCAATGTTCGCGTGATGGTCCGCGACTCCCGAAAGATTTCTAGCCAGCCATGGTTCAACCAGGTTGAAACTGCTACGGCTAGCGCCGAAAGTCCAGAGCAATTAGATAAGGCGTTAGCCGGAATAGACACCGCCTATTATTTGATTCACTCAATTAACACCGGCGATAACTTTGATATTACCGAGGCTCGAATCGCGAAGAATTTTGCGGAAGCGGCTCATCGCCAAAATGTGAAGCAGATTATCTATTTAGGTGGCATTGCCAATGATGCGCACATCAGTAAGCATCTGAAGTCTCGGATGCAGACGGGTGTTTCTCTCGCCTCGACTTCGGTTCCCGTGATGGAGATTCGTGCGGGAATCATCATCGGTTCTGGCTCCGCAAGCTTTGAGATGCTCCGTCACCTCACCCATCGACTTCCGATTATGACAACTCCTAAATGGGTTGTTAACCGCACCCAGCCAATCGCCATTCGCGATGTGCTTTGGTATTTAACACAAGCGGGCGAACTGGAAAAGCCAGTCAGTGGAATTTTCGATATTGGAGGACCCGAGGTCCTCACTTACGAGGCGATGATGCAAAGCTTTGCAAAAATCTCTGGCCTACGGAAGAGATGGATCATCAAGATTCCAGTACTTACTCCTGCGCTCTCATCCCTATGGATCGGTTTCGTTACGCCAGTTCCTTCTTCTATTGCTAAGCCGCTCGTCAATTCATTAATTAGTGAAGTAGTTGCAGATCCGAAGCGTTCCATTGATGCGATTATTCCCAAGCCTCCCCAAGGACTCATCCATCTTGCAACGGCGATTGAGTTAGCCCTTTCCAAGATTTCAACGCATGAAGTAGAAACCCGCTGGTCTGATGCCGCTTCCACAACCGCCCCATGGGCCAAGGCACAAAGTGATCCCGAGTGGGCAGGCGATAAGAGTTACATAGACCGCCGAGAAGCGATGACCGATATTCCAATCACCGCTATTTGGACCGCCATCGAACGCATTGGTGGCGAACGTGGTTGGTACGGTTCAAACTTCCTGTGGAGCCTGCGAGGCCTGTTGGATCGAGCGCTCGGGGGAGCTGGGCTTCGCCGAGGACGTCGCGACCCCGATCATCTGCATGTAGGAGAAGCCCTTGATTTTTGGCGTGTAGAAGAGTTCATCCCAAATCAGAAGTTGCGACTCTACGCTGAGATGATCTTGCCAGGTAAAGCCTGGTTGCAGTTTGAGTTGAGTGAAGTCGAAGGCAAGAGTCACGTGGTTCAGCAAGCTATCTTTCTTCCTCGCGGACTTGGCGGACAGTTATATTGGTACTCGGTTGCACCGTTCCATGCGCTGGTCTTTCCAATAATGTTGAAGAACATTTTGCAAGAAGCTGAAAAGCTTTCTAAGTAGAATCTCACCATGGCGATCCAGAGCGGCAAAGTGCTCTCCATCAATATTGCGCAAGAGAGCAAGGCGCAGAGTTGGACGGACTCTGGGAACCGAACAGGAATTCACAAAATAGGCGTCGAGGGCCTGATTCAATTTGTCAATGATGGCCTGGTCGGAGATAACGTTGTTGACCGGGTCAATCATGGTGGCTATCACAAAGCGGTCTATGCATATGCTCGAGAAGATGCTGAATGGTGGGAGAAGAAGATCGGCCGCGAAATTGAAGCGGGCCAATTTGGCGAGAATGTAACGACTGCTGGCATCGATGTGACCGGTGCGGTGATCGGAGAGCGCTGGCAGATTGGTGACCTACTTCTTGAAGTCTCCGAGCCTCGGATTCCATGTCGAATATTTTCTGGCTTTTGGGAACGACCCACTCTTATCAAAGAGTTCACGGCTGCAAATCGGCCAGGTGCTTATCTGCGAATCATCGATGAAGCGATGATTGAGCGAGGCGCCACAATTGACGTAGTGCATCGCCCTACCCACGGCATCACGATCGGCGATATCTTCGCCGCTAAGTCCGGTGAACGGGCAAAAATCAGCGAGATTGCTCAAGTTAAAGAGCTATCCACGGAGTACCAAAAGTGGGCCAAGCGAGTGGGCGTTCGCTAATTTCCTCGAGTTCCGAACCGCTCGTATACTTAGGCAGAGAATTTAGGGGAGCCGAATGCCAAATTTAACCGTAACAAAATCACCGCTCATCATCAGCGATAAGATCGACGAAATGGTGATTGTCATCCACGTTAATTCAGGCGCTTATTACTCCCTTACTCCCGCGGGCAGCGCTCTCTGGGCCAAGGTTGAGGCGGGCGATTCGACCTTTTCAGATGAAGAGACCGGACAACTTCTCGCCTTTGTGGGCGAGGAAATCCTTCACGTAACAGGTGGCGAGGGTGTAACTGCAGAGCCCTTCTCGGTGGTTGGAACGAAGTTCACCGATATGGAGGGTCTCCTCACTGGCGATCCCATCCACGAGGTGGATGAGCAGGGCTGGCCAGCTCTCAAAGATAAAGAAAACTAATGTGGCATCTGACATCAATAAGGAAGAGATTTACTACCAACTAGCGGACAACTTCTCGGCAGCTCTTCTCCCACAAGCATTTCATCGTCTTTCACTTAAGGTTGCGAAGAGTGTCATTACGACCTCATCGAAGGATTTAGCGAAGTCACATCTCTTCCTGCGTTCGCTAGAACATATGTTGATGCCAGAGGCTTCACTTAACTCTGATGTCGAAATCTACTTGGTTGACCGTTCAGATTTTGGTGCTGACTTTAAATTTCCGGCCATTCCATTTCGTCATTTTAATGATCATCGAATCTCTTTCTTTTTAGATGACACCACAGGGATGTTGGAATTCTTTGATCGAGAGCGGGCAATCTTTTATCTTCTTGCGCCAAATATGGATGAATTTGAGACTGGCCTCTCAAGTTCAAGTATGCAACACCTCAAGCAAATTTTAAATTCACTGGGCTACATCAATGTACATGGCGCAGTTGTTGGCAGAGATGGCGAAGGAATTTTCCTGACCAATCGGGGCGGATCCGGTAAATCCTCCTTGATGGCGTATGCCATTGCACAAGGAGCGCAATCTCTCGGTGATGACTTTCTCACAATTCATCCGGCGGATGTCTCAACCTTCTACTCGCTCTACCGTCAATTCAAATTGGCAAAGACCAGCCCAGCTTTCGATCTTGCACAATCCAAGTATCCATCGCTTGGTCACTTCGATGGCAAGGAAGTTTTTCGCATTCCGGTAGATGATGGCGGCACCTTTCTTCCCTCCATGCGAGTCAAGGAAATTCTTATTCCCTTCATCGGAGAGAGACTCGAAATAAGAGAGATTGACCCAGAAGAGGCACTGAAGCAGATACTTCCCTCGACCCTCTTTCTCAACGGCGCAATCGTCGGGACAATCCAGACAGTGAAGAGCCTCATTCAGAATATTCCAACTCGAACCCTTGAGCTCACATCTGATTTAGCGGCGGCATATTCACTCCTTGAGGGTAGGCTCGCAAAGTGAAGATTCTTCAATGGGCACTTCCATATTTGCCCACGAGGGGTGGCCGGGAGGTCTTCATCTCGCGCCTATCCCTAGACCTCAAGGAGATGGGTCATGAGATTCGTGTAGTCGCGAATGAGCGCTCCGAAAATTCACCATTTATTGAAGAAGTTTTTGAAGATTTCCCCATTCTCCGTCTCAATTTAGAGCTCTTGAAAGATTCAAAGACATCTCACACCTTTGCCGAGGCGCTAGAGCGGGCACATGCCTTTATTCGCGACATGGATCCAGAGATCATCCATTTCCACAACACATACGATGCTGGCTCGCTCTTGCTGATCGAAGTATTGAAGAAGTTGGAGAAGCGCCCGAAAGTTGTTCTTACATATCACTCGCTAGCAGACCATGAAACATTGGTTACCGGGCGGAAGCTTGATTTCCTCTCTAGGTATATTGATTGTGCAATCCTTCCTTCAAAATTCAATTACAGCATGGTTGGTGCCTTCTCCGCTATCCCGCGAGAGCGATTGCGCTTCATCTACAACGGTGTTCCTATCCCTGATTCAGTAGAACGCACAGAGGCTGCGGAACCATACTTTCTTTACGCTGGTCGTCTAAATTCGGATAAAGGTGTGGGCGTCTTGCTTTCAGCGTTGCGCCTGCTTGTTGAGCGATATCCTGAAGTTCGCCTCAAAATTGCCGGCGCTGGCTTGATGGAGAAGCAGCTCAAGGACTTTACTCAGATGATAAATCTGGAGAGTTCTGTCGATTTCTTGGGCTGGAAAGAGCAAGATGAGTTGCGCGAACTCATCAAAGGCTCGCTTGCAGTGATTATGCCCTCAACGCTCTCTGAGCCGTTTGGTCTCATTGGTGCCGAAGCTCAGTCGCTCGCGGTGCCTCTTATTGCCTCGCGGGTTGGGGGACTGGCGGAGATCCCTGAAGATTCAGTTACTGGGCTCTTGCTTCCTGCTGGAGATTTTGGACTGCTCAGCCAAGCGATGCGTTATTTGTACGAGCATCCAGAAATTCGAAAGAGCTATGGTCTTGCTGGCGCCGAGCGCGCTGCAGAGTTGTTCTCGATTGAGAAGTCGCACAAGGCCTATGAGGCTTGTTTTAAAGAATTGATTTCCCAGTAAATGACTATGTATGTTGATCCGTATAAGGAAAACTTCATCTTTAAGGCCTATGGCCAGGATGAGCAGCTAACTAAGAAGTTCACGATATTCCCCTATGAACTTGCTCGATATGCCTTTAACGCCGAGCGACTTGAGTTAGTGCAAGCTTTCATTGACGAAGTGAATGCTTCTGGCAAACGTCCAGTCCTCGTCTTCTCCCACGACACCGATCTACCTATCTCCACATTTCTGTCAGGGAGACCATTCACATTTCGCTATGCGATGAGCAAGAGCCACACATACGAAGACGAGCACATCCTTCCATCCGGTGTCAGCGAGTTTGCTGAAGCTATAACGGCTCATCCGGCTATGCCATGGAGTGAGAGACCCAAAGTCACATTCATGGGCTTCTCCATGTTATTTAAGCCAACGCCTGAAGAAGAGAAAGCCCGAGTAGTTTCTGAGCGAAATAGTCGAGGAGATGTACGAGGTCTCATTTCACCAGATGTCTTTCCAACGCCGGCAAATATCGGGGCGGTTCTTCGCAAGCAGGCAGTCGGTATCATTGAAAGCGATTCTGATATTGATTCTGAATTCCTGATGCGCCAACAGTTCTTTTATCACTACAGCGAAGATTTCCAGAACTCGGTGAGAGATGATTATTACCGATCAATGCGAGATACCCATTATGTCCTCGCATTCAGGGGAGCTGGTAATTACTCCATTCGACTCATCGAAACTCTAGCTGCCGGTCGGCTTCCGATCCAGCTCGATACGAATCAGGTTTTACCGTTCGAAAACTTTGTGGATTGGAAATCGCTCGGCATTTGGGTACCTCTACCTGGGCTAGCGAAATTAAATGAGATTATTAAGATCCATCATGCGAAATTTAACGAAGCTAGTTTCAATGCAGAGGTACAACGGGTAAAGGAGATATTTGATGAACATCTATCGCGTCCGGGATTGTTGAGGCATATAAAGCGAATATTGGTGGAGAATCTATGATTGACCCTGTGGAAATTGCAGTAGTCATCACTACCTTTAATAGCGAAAGATTTATTGGCGAGGCTATCGAGTCCGTTGTTCGCCAAACTCTTCAGCCCGCGGAGATCGTAGTGATTGATAACGGTTCAACCGATTCAACGGAGAGCATGGTCGCCACCAGAAATATCCCTTTTTATGTTCAAACCGATGGCCATGTAGGTAGATCAAGAAATCTCGGTCTTCAGGTTACTAAGTCACCATTAATCAAATATCTTGATGGCGATGACTTGCTCAGCCCTAGCGCCTTGCAGGACCTCTGGGACGGATTGTCTTCTCAGAATGGGCACTACGCCTATGGAAAGAACACGAATTTCGTGGATGAAAGTTATACGGTTGCTAAGGCTAAGGAGATTGCTCATACGGAGACCCCCGTTGCCTCTGGAATCACCCTCAATTCGTTGATGCATCGATCGGTCTTTGAGACTTATGGGTTACCAGAAGAAGACAATCACTCTTGGAATCGCTGGTTTGTTGAAGCGACTGAGAAGGGTATGCGCTCGGTACTAGTGGAAGCCGTCGTGGGGCGACGGAGAATCCATGACTCGAACATTAGCCACCAAGAAGATGCGAAGACCGAACTCTTTAATTTAATTGCGGCAAAGTTACAGCGGAAGCGGCTCGCTGATGAAGCGTGAGAGCTGGAAGGCGGATGCGCCGTCCACCGGCATACTCAAGGTCTGCTTGGCACCAGATGACGAGGTTGAGAGTGCAATGCGAGAGTGGGAGTCGCAGTACTCGATCGATATTGTTGGAGGCGGCCTCACTCGATTTATTCCCTATCTCTTTCGACGCTTAAGTGATCTCAAGATTGAAGCCCGTGACTATCAAATCATCCGCGGTGTTTATTACAAAAGTTGGTGGTTTCAGACGGTTCATCAGAAGAACAACTTGGCCTTCTTGGCTCACCTTGACGATGGTTTCCCGACTTTCTCTCTCCTCAAAGGGGTAGCACTGCAGCAATCGGTCTATTCGCACGATCCTCGAACTCGTCCTTGTGATGATGTGGATGTTCTTGTAAATCCACGAGATCGGGCGCTGGCTGCAGATTATCTGCTAGCGCGAGGATTTACTCTCGCTGGCGTATATACGCTCGACTACACAATGAACTTCCGAAAGAGCGCCTCGTTCGTCAAAGGAGAGATTTCAATCGATCTCTGTTGGGGGCTATATGAGTACGCCGCAAACCCAGACTATCTAGAAGCCATTTCTCTCACTCAAGTAGAGCTTGAGCAGGGCACGTTTTCAGTTCTGAGTGATACTGCGAATTTGATCCATACCTGTCTACATGGTGCTGGCTGGAACCGAGTCCCGTCAACGCGATGGATTCTTGATGCGGCACTCTTGATTCAGAAGGGCAAAATCGATTGGGACGAATTTACCGCGACCATCATAGAAAATAGCTGGCAGATTCCATTAATAGATCAACTCCAGTATTTGGCCGAATTTGGAGCAGTCGTCCCTGCGAAAGTACTGGAAGACCTGCAAAAGAGTCGAAAGAGCATTTCCGGAAGGTTGATGTATTTTTATTTACGTCAATCAAAGTTGAATCTACGCCGACTATGCAGAGCTAAGTTCTCCGAATATCTCATCTACGTAACCCTGCATGGCATGAAGAGTTCGCTACGAAACTACATATTCGTTGAGAGGATGGTTTTGCCTAACCTCGTTCGGGAGTTTAAGCGATCAAGGCCACTCGTTGAACGGGACAAGAATTAATTATTGAGGGTCGCTGCCCCCATCCTCAAGGGTGAAGGGGCTCTCGTCGATGTGACTTACAACCTTGATAGTGAATGTACGTCCAGCCATATCCAATTCGTTAATCTGCTCGTTCGCCTTCAGGATTATCGCATCCCACAAATCCCCACTGCGATACTGCGAAACATCCAAAGTGACCGAAATCTTAGTTGTCACTTCTAAAAGATAACTATGTATTGTCATTTACTGCTCCTTAGCTATTCCAGAGTTGATGATCTTCGCGGATTTTTTCTTCTTCCATTTCATCGTTGAGAATCTGAGCAAGTGCGACTGACTTCTTATGCGCTCCTGCCCTTGCCAGCCACTCAACCAAGTGCCACTCAATATCCCCATATTGATCTCGAGCATTATTGGCACCTAAACAATTTCTTACCAATAGACCTTCCTCTGACGCCCTGGTGAAATTCCCATCTAACGCTAAATGTTGAGCCAGCCAATATCTCGCCCGCATAATCTTCTGATCATTGGGGTGAAGACCATTTTGCTTGTAGATTGAAATTGCTTCTTCGGCGAAGCTGATTGCGACCGAGCTCGTAGGAAAATCCTCGTATCCAGCGATTATCTGAATGAGTGAATCGGCCCTATCGCTATCTGCCAAATTCTCCATGATCGGAAATAACTCTTCCGCAAGTGATTTATTTTCTTTCACGTGTTTCTCCCTTTCCTTGATGAATTGCTTTATATTTTCGCCTTTTTTTCATGGTTCTAAACCCGGGTTCGGGTTGATTTTTAAATATATGTAGTTTTCAAGTTTCAAGATTTACTTTTAGGCCACCTTAATTTTTGTAATGAGAAATATAGGTGGTTCGATAGGTACACGTTGCTTGGAAGAAGTTGCTATTGAATTGAAGTAGCTCGTTCAGATGAAGGACTCTTATTTCAGGCATTTAGCGTTGTGCTCCTTCACGAAATTTTGAGCGAGAGTGAGAGGAACCTCGTGAATGACTTCACTACACTCTTGGCAATATGCAGTCCACTTCCGTTCGTCGGTTTCCTCAATCCAACGTTGTCGAACGATGAGTGCAAGTGTGCTTCCCTTGCATGAAGGTAGGTTTCGGTGTCCTCTCACCAACTGAACGAGCTCCAACTGCAGATCGACCCTCGGTTGAGCGAGGAGCTGCTCTTCACTCTGATCAATTATCAAGCCACATGTGCAGTGTTCCTTCACCCTCCCGTCTACGTGTCCCACCAGGTAGCGATGGTGGAAACCTTGCCCTTGCTCGTAATCGAGCTGGGCATAGTGGCGATACGCATACCATCGTCCCAATTTCTGATTCTTTGGTGCCCTCTGGATTGCGCGCTCTCGACTCTTGATATCTGCCTGGGTGACACGGTTATCTACATATTCGTTAGGCATGGGTAGCCCTTCTGGGCTTTTACATGAAAAAGCCCGCTCCTTCTGGCGGTGACTGTCATCGCCAGCAGGTCTTCCTTCAGAACCACCGTACGCGGGATGCGCGGTTGGCACTAAGCAAGCTAAAGGGCTTTGCGCTTAGTTTCTTGACCTATGCAAAATATAACACGAGTAACGGACAAAAGATTCCCATTTCCAACAAATCTTTTTGTCACTCGCCGCCCGTATGATTCAAAGTGTTGAAAGAGAAAGATAGCCCGCAACGATGATGGGCTCAAAAGATCGGAGAAATATGAAGACGAATGTAAAAGAAGGCAATGCGCATATCCACCTCACCGCTCGTTATGTGCAAGCGCTCGAGTACGCAATCGAGTGGCACGGATACCAACATAGAAAGTCAACTGAGATTCCTTACATCTCTCACCCGCTAGGAGTCTCCTCTCTCATCCTTGAAGCGATGGGTGACGAGGACCAAGCTATTGCCGGATTGCTCCATGACATCCCAGAAGATTGCGGGGGAGAGCCCCGCCTAGTAGAGATTCAAAAACTCTTCGGCGATCGCGTAGCTGAACTTGTGCGTGGGTGCAGCGACTCTTTGACGGAAGATCCTGAAGTGAAGGCACCTTGGCGAGAGCGAAAAGAGGAGCACTTACGGCACCTTGCGGTAGCAAGTGCAGATCTTCTGCTCGTTACTGGCGCAGATAAAGTGCATAACGGTCGCTCTATTGCAACGGATAAGCAATCAATCGGAGACGAAATCTGGAGAAGGTTTAACTCAGATAAGGCCTCAATAATCTGGTATTACGATTCAGTCTTGGCAATTCTTGAAAAGGCTGGGATCACTAAGGCGATAGTGAACCCGCTTAAGGCGGCTATCGAGGTCATGAAAGCCGACTCGCCAGGCTAGAAATTTACGCTCAAAATCGGCCCCACTCGCTAAAACCCTTGTAGAAGGTGGTTCATGAGCCTATCTTTTGGCTCATGACTGTCTCTCTTAAGACTCGCAAGCAGCCCCTCCGACTCATTATTGGGGCTCTGGTAGCAACACTAGCCTTAGCGAATTTCACATCCACTCCAGCATCGGCAATAACCCTGACAACAATCTCGGGTCATATCACAAGTGGCGGCCAGCCCGTTGCGGGAATGTCGGTTGCTCTCAGCCCGTGCTCCATTGGAGATGTAACGGGTGGGGCAAGTACTACAACGGATGAGACTGGCTACTTCACATTCGATGTTCCGTCAGGTTGCACCGGAAACCTCAGCCTCGGGTCTTTTGCCAATAACAGTGCAAGCATGCCACCGATCCTGCAAGTGCATGGCAGCTACACCGCTCCTCTCACTAGTGCGACAGTTGATGTAGATATTCCGACAACTGTTGATCTTGCCGTTTCGCCGACCTACACAGATGGCACTCCCATCGCGCATGGAGCGGTCTATTTCAACAGCAATAACAGCTGGCCGAGCCAGGAGATCTCTTTCGGCGGCGCAACACTCTCCGGCGGTTGGTATGCCAGTGTCTACACCTCGTGCAATTTTTCAGCACCGACGACCTGCCACTTTGCAGTGCCAAAGAATTCACAGAGTTCGCTCGCTTCATACGCAATTTTCGGTGGGGGGGTAACCACCTATCGCTACGACACGGTCTCTGCTGGCTCAGTAGATACCTCAACGGCAGTCACTTTTAACTACCTCCCGCTGGATCTGACGACTATATCTGGACATATCACGATGAATAGCGTGGGTCTCTCCGGCGCCCACGTGGCAGTGAACCAGTGTCGGATTAATGGCCTCGAAGGCGGCGGAAGTACGACGACAAGTGTTGATGGCTTCTACTCCCTAGAGTTGCCTTCCAATTGCGCTGGAACCCTCTCCTTTTCTTCGCCGTATCTAGCGTCATCTGCTGATCTTCCCCTTCTACAAATGAATGGTGCTTATACCGTTCCCGCAAGTAACACCACAGTGGACTTTGCAGTTCCAACCCCTGTGACCCTCTCAGTTCCGACTCATTTTTCAGATGGCACACCGATATCTCGAGGTCAGGTCTATTTCGTTGACTCGACAACGTGGCCAAGCGGCACCTTCACATTTGGCGGACAGAACGTCTCAGGCGTTTGGACGCGAAGCCCATACCTTGACTGCTCATTCACGGTTGCAACAACATGTTCATTTACGGTTCCGCAGAATTCAACAAGTATCGTGCGAGCCTTCGCTAACTTTGGTGGTGGCGTCTCTTCCTACAACACTGAGACCGCCTCTGTTGGAACAGTGGATACCTCAAGTGCGATTACCTTTGATCTTCTACCATTCGATACCGTAACAATTTCGGGGCATATTTCACAAAGTGGATCACCGCTTCCAGGTGTCACAGTTGGAGTCGATAACTGCTCTGTTGGCGGAATCACCGGTCAAGGAAATTCAACGACAGATATTGCAGGTGCCTACTCAATCGAACTTCCAGCATCCTGCACGGGAACCCTTCATCTCTCTACACCAGATTCTTATTCTGCATCAGCTCTGCCGGTTTTACAGTTGAGCGGCCCGTACACCGTGGCGGATACGAATACGGTGATTGATTACACCGTACCTGCACCAGTGGACATTGCGGTCACCAGCCAATTTACGAATGGAAGCCCAATCCCACATGGCGCGGTTTACATCACGGGCGATAGCGTCTGGCTACGTGACAACTTCACCTTTGGAGGAACCTCATTACCTGGCGCGTGGGTCAGAAGTGCTTATGAAGAGTGCCAATTCTCGGTCGCGACAACCTGTCACCTTGCGGTTCCACCGCATTCGACTTCAACACTTGCCGCCTACGCTCTTCTGGGCGGAGGCGTAAGTACCTACAAGCGCGATACTCGAACTGTTGGAACTATAGATACTTCGACCACTTTCACATTTAACAACTTGGCTGAATTGGGTTCACTAGGATCGAACAACGGTTCTGTAATCATATTTACTGACACGGCGACAGCAATTACCTCGCCGTCAGTAGCCACATCGGCAGGGGATGCGATACCTAGCGGATCGATTGACCTGACTGGCACGCTCTCATACACAATTACGGGACTCACTGTTGGGCAAACGACTCAAGTGAAATTCCAAATTCCGGCTGGAAATTCCCTCAGTTCAGCGGTAAAAAGGATTAACGGAGTGTTAGTTGACCTCTCGCCAATCGCGAGTATCTCCGGCCAAGAGTTGACGCTAACTCTTACTGATGGTGGCCTCGGTGATGATGATGGAATCGCTAATGGGTCAATCAGAGATCCACTCGTCGTAGTGCACAATACGAAATCCGCGCAAGCGCCGCTGGCTGTACAGACGTCCGGTAATTTTTATATCGGCCAAAATAACGCACTCTCCACCACGGGCGGCTCAGGAAGTGGAGTTGTTAGTTACGCTGGAAAGAATGGCACCGCGAGCGGTTGTACGGTTGTCGGGGCTCAAGTAAGGGCTTCCTCGGTCGGTACTTGCATCGTTGTTGCTAGCAAGGCCGGTGACTCAATTTATGACTTGAAATCGTCGGCATTCACTTCGATTCTTTTCACAGAAGTTCCTGCTCCTCCTGCTCCCGGGCCAGTTCCACCAGCGCCAACCCCAACGCCAACTCCAACTCCGACCCCTTCAGCTTCTCCAACACCGTCGGTGACACCAACTCCATCTCCGACGGCGACGGCGACGCCAACCCCAACACCGTCGGTGACACCATCCCCAACAGTGACTCCGGAGCCTGTTCTCATCGCGCCAGCGCCAAAGCCGACCGGATCTTCCTCGACCACGATTCCAAGTAACGCGTATGTCGCGAAGAGTTCTGCGACAGTGCGGTTGAGCAAAATCGTACTTGGCTCAACGATAAGCAAGGTACTTCTTGCAGTAAAAGAATCTGTGCAGTTCAGTATTCCTGCTGCTAAAAGTTCACTTACAACCAAGGCCCTGCTGACGTTGCCTGATGGAAAGCGGTTAACCATATTCAATGGGACATCTCTAGCGAAGAAGTCAACGCTCCTTCCTGCGCTAACCTTTAAGCGAGCAGGTTCGTATCTCCTGACCATTTCCTCGGGCTCTAGCACGAAGAAGTTCACAATCTCAGTGAAGTAACGCCTTACTCTGAGGGCATTCTGAGGTTTGGGAATACCTTAAGTAGTAGATTTGTTCCTCTAGCTACGTAGTAAGCCTCAAAGGGAGATATATAACGATGCAATCATCTAACCCAGTCTTTACTCGGGGATATGCCGCCATGCCTAATCGTGGGGGAGCAGATCAGGTCATCATCAATCATGATGAACTTGAGAGCGCCTATGAGGCTCCAGCGGCCTCTGCACTCCGCACGGGTCGCATGACGATGGACGATGTTGTTATCCGCACGGGGATGCTCTTTACCGTTCTTGTTGCAGCTGGTGCATGGGCGTGGAGAGCAAACTACGGCTCGAGCGTATTGCTGCCTGCACTGATTGCCGCATTTGTAATCGGGCTAGTAAATACCTTTAGTTCAAAGGTTCGCCCGGCTCTTGCTCTTACCTACGCTGCCCTTGAGGGTTTCGCACTTGGCATCATCAGCCACGTCTATAACACTGTCTATCAAGGCATCGTTGCGCAGGCGATTATTGGAACAATTGCCGCATTCACCGGCGTCCTCTTCCTTTACAAGACCGGACGAGTCAAGGTCACTCCTCGCTTCACCAAGGCGCTTCTCGGAGCGACTATGGGGTACATGCTCCTTGGACTTGTCTCCATGATCATGAGCTTTGCAGGAGTCGGTCGTGGATACGGCTTGTACGGCGTATCAGGGCTCGGACTTCTGCTCTGTGTTGCTGGAGTGGCGATCGCCAGCTTCTTTCTCATTCTCGACTTTGACCAAATCCAGAAGATGATCAACGCTGGCGCACCACATCAAGAGGCCTGGCGTGCAGGCTTTGGATTGATGGTCACCATCGTCTGGCTCTACATGGAGATTCTTCGCTTGCTCTCCATCCTGCGCGACAGATAATTATTTAATTTCGTGCTTTGCAGAGCGCGTCTCAGGTATGCGCGCTCCACATATGAGGGTCAAGAGATAGACGACTGCTGTCACTGAGAAGGCCGTCGTGTAGCTGTAAGCATCCTTGAGATATCCCAGAATCAGTGGGCTAACAATCATGCCTGCATCTCCTGCCATCTGAAAGAGCGCGATAACTTGCCCACCCTTTCCGCCGAATAAGTCACCGACGATGGAAGCAGGCGCGGTCCCCATAAAGGCGCCACCAATGCCATAGATAATCATTGCAATATAGAACAGTGGCATTGAATGGCCGAAGATTAGAAAACCTAAGGTGGCCATCAACAACGATGCACCAATCATAACGCCAGCACGGCGACCATATTTATCAGCTAAGTGACCGGCATAAATAAGAAGTGCGGTCTGTGCGATCGCAGCAACTGTGAAGCCATACCCAACTTCCTTGGTAGGCGCATGAAGCACCTCAGTTACGAAGAGCGGTAGCAGCGTACCTCGAAGGCCAAAGAGCACCCAGCTATTGAGAAAATTGAGAAGTAGAACTATCCGGTAGACGGAATCTTTAAGGGCATGGCGAAGCAGAATACGTTCTGCTGGATCTGTCATTGCTGTTGTGGAACCTGTCAATCGCTTCTCGTGCAGATAGAAGAAAGCGATAAAGCTGGCACAGAGGAGGGTTGCGGTATAGATAAAGAATGGAACGCGAAGTGAGATGGCCATCAGCAGCCCACCGAATGCGGGACCGGTGATGCCACCAAGGAGAAATCCACCGTTATAGGTGGACTGAGCACGGGCTCGTTGCTCTGTAGTAACGGAGCGCATCAAGAGCGCTCCAGCTGAGACCGAGAACATCGACGAGCCAAGTCCGCCAGCCATTCGGAAGAGAAGCAACTGAGTATAAGAAGTGGCAAGTCCACAGAGCAGTGACGAGATTGCTACAAGAAAGAGACCTATACCCAGCGTGAGGCGTTCACCTATACGGTCGACAAACTTTCCTGAGATAAGCCCTGAGCCAAAGCGAGAGATAGCGAACATTGAGATGATAAAACCAACTGCGGTTGTGCTCACACCAAAAGTCTTGGCGAAGAGTGGAATTGCAGGAATGATCATTCCAAAACCAACAGCCACAAAAAAACCAACTACCGAGAGAATTAAGACTTCTCTCGGTAGTTGGCGTATTGAGATTTTCATAGAGGCGAAGGAATTAACCTAGCGTCTCTCCTGCAGCCTCTTGCTGTGCTGCATGATGCTCTGCACCGGTACGCAATGGCGCTTCACGCAAGAGAAGAACGAGCGCAAGCCCGATTGCGGTAATTGGTGCAGCTGATAGGAAGACCACGTGGAATGACTTCACGAAAGAGTGGAGCACACTCGCCTGGAGTTCAGGGGAAAATGTCTTCAATACCGCAGTGTTCTTCTGTAGCGCTGCAAAATCAGTTGGTGTAACTGCGGACTTCACACCATTCACGGTCTTGTAGAACGCTGCAGCATTACTAGATTGGAGTTGCTTCGTATCTTGAGCCATAAAGTGCATCAGACGGTTTGCATAGATGGATCCGAAGATCGCTACACCAACGGTAGAGCCGACGGAACGGAAGAAGGTATTAGCACTTGTGCCGACGCCCATATCGCGGAAATCAATCGCATTCTGAAGGGCGATAACGATGGTCTGCATGGAGAAACCAAGGCCTGCTCCAATAAGAACCGCCATGATGGAGAGCTTCCAGAACGGTGTCTCTTCATCAACGGTTGAGAGGAGCAAGATTCCAATAGTCATCAGCGCGAGGCCGATAACCGGGAAGCGCTTGTAATGGCCGTGCTTGCTGATCAACTTTCCTGAAATAATCGAGAAAGCGACGATACCAATCATAAATGGAATCAACTTCAGGCCAGAGAGAGTTGCAGAGTTGCCCTTCACTACTTGGAGATAGAGCGGCAACATAACAATCGCACCGAACATACCTGCACCAATGATGAAGGCGAGGATTGAAGTGAGCGAGAAGGTGTGATTCTTAAAGAGACGTAGCGGAAGAATTGGCTCAACCGCCTTTGACTCACAGAGCAAGAAGAGCACGAGGAGCACTGCAAAGGCAGCGAAGGCGCCGAGAGTCTTTCCATTGCTCCAGCCACTCTCTGGGCCGTAGACGGAGATTGCCAACAAGAGGGCAGAGACGCCGGTTACCATGAGGAGCGCACCGAGATAGTCGATCTTATGCTCACGCTTGATCTTTGGAATGTGAAGATTTGCCGTTGTGATGACCAGAGCGGCGAGACCAACTGGGATATTAATGTAGAAAATCCAGCGCCATCCGACAATTCCGAAAATCTTATGGCTATCGGAGAAGAATCCGCCAAGTAAAGGTCCGGCAACTGAGGAGAGGCCCCACACTGCACCGAAGTACGCCTGGTACTTGCCGCGCTCGCGAGGAGAGAGGATGTCGCCGATGATGACGAAGGTAAGCGACATCAATCCGCCGGCACCAATTCCTTGGATTGCGCGGAAGATAATCAACTGAGTCATGGACTGCGCTGCTCCGGCTGCAAAGGAGCCGATGAGGAAGGTGATGATGGCAAATTGGAAGACCGGACGACGGCCGTAGAGATCAGAGATCTTGCCGTAGAGCGGGGTGGATGCCGTGGAGGTGAGGAGATACGCGGTGACAACCCAGGTGTAGTGGCTAAGGCCGTTAAAATCTTCCACAATCTTCTTGAGTGCGGTCGAGACGATGGTCTGATCTAGCGCCGCTAGGAGCATGCCGAGCATCAGGCCGCTGAGGACCGCCATAATCTCTTTATGTGTAAGTTGCTTCTTCTCTGTTTCTTTCGCAGAAGACATGAGTGAACCTTTCTTGTTCTTAAATTTCTTCGTGTCGGAGACACCGGTGTAAAAACCCAAGTATTAGAAGTCCGAGGGTACTCCTCTCCGAGGGCTAACACTTACGGAGCGTTACGGCATGCCTTAAAGTATGGCTGTGAAAAGTATCATTGCCGAGAATCTGGTTAAGCATTACCGCCATGGAGAGGTCAAGGCCCTCGATGGCCTCAGCCTCGAGGTAGAGGAGGGGACGGTCCTGAGCCTGCTCGGACCTAATGGTGCCGGCAAGACTACGACGGTTCGTATTCTCTCCACCCTGCTTCAACCCGACTCTGGTCACGCCACCGTTGCGGGGATTGATGCCTTGAAGGAGCCTGCCAAGGTCCGATCAATTATCGGTCTCTCTGGCCAGTATGCAGCTGTCGATGAGACTCTCACAGGCTGGGATAACCTCGTTATGTTCGGCCGCCTTTACCATCTCTCGAACGCCCAAGCCCAGGCGCGTGCTACCGAGCTCTTGGCTCAATTCTCGCTATCGGATGATGCCCGCCGGCCAATCAAAACCTTCTCCGGTGGAATGCGCCGCCGCCTCGACCTAGCGGCCTCGCTCATCATTAAGCCTCGAGTCCTCTTCTTAGATGAGCCAACGACTGGTCTGGATCCACGTGGTCGACAAGAGATGTGGGGAGTAATTGAGAATCTGGTCAGCGAGGGCGTAACCCTTCTGTTAACGACGCAATACCTTGAAGAGGCGGATCAACTCGCCGATTGCATCGCAGTCGTTGATCACGGTCGAGTTATTGCCGAGGGCACATCAGATGAGTTGAAGAACCGTATCGGCGGAGAGCGCATCGAGGTCATTGTTGCCGAAAGCGATATCACTCGTGCTGCCGAAGTTATGAAGCGCATCAGCGGAACTGAAGTTACCATCGATAAAGGAGTTCGCCGGCTGGCTGCTGCAGCGCCAAAGGGAAGTCAGAGCCTGCTTGAACTTGTACGTGAACTTGATGTCGAAAAGATTCACCCACTCGACCTTGCGTTGAAGCGGCCATCACTCGACGATGTCTTTCTCTCGCTCACGGGACGACCAGCAGAAGAGGATCTTCCAGAGACAGATGCGCTTGCTACTACTGGACCTAAGGGACGAAAAGCTGCAAAGGGAGGAAAGAAGTGATCTCCATTAAATATTCCATTATTGATGCGTGGGTGATTACTAAGCGCCAGTTAATGCAGTTAATCCGTGTGCCAGAGGTCTTGGTCTTTAGCACTATTCAGCCAGTGATGTTTGTTCTCCTGTTTCGCTATGTATTTGGTGGCCTCGGTGCCGGGATTAAGGGTGGCTACGTTCAACTCTTGATGCCGGGAATTTTCGTGCAGACAGTTGCCTTCACTTTAGCCGCGACCGCACAGGGACTTGCCCAAGATATGGAGAAGGGGCTGATTGATCGCTTCCGCTCACTTCCTATTGCGCGTTCAGCAGTTGTTATCGGTCGCACCCTCGGCGATGGTCTTCTCAATGTGGTCGTTCTCTTTGTAATGGGTATTACCGGATTTATCGTTGGATGGCGGCCAAGTAGTTCTATTCTTCATATCGGCTTTGGCTTCTTAACTCTGCTTCTCTTTGGCTATTCACTATCGTGGATTGGTATCTTTATGGGTCTCATTGCGCGTGATGCTCGAGCCGTTGCAAATATCACCTTCCTTACAATCTTCCCTCTGACATTCCTATCGAATGCCTTCGCCTCCACCACGACGATGCCGCGAGCACTTCAATACTTTGCAGAGTGGAATCCGGTCTCAACGATGGTTGCGGCGGCGAGAGATCTCTTCGGTTTTCATAACACCTTCGGAGCAACAGCGGGTTCATTTCCTAGCCAGCACCCACTGCCGATGTCATATATCTACATGGGTCTCATCATGTTGGTCTTTATTCCACTGAGCGTAAGAAGATATACAAAGAAGTCCCGCTAATTAGTATGAAGCGGCCTTAATCTCAACTGTGATGGTCTTTCCGTTAGGCGCTGTGTATGTAACGGTCTCACCGATCAATTGGCCATGCACTGCTGCGCCAAGTGGTGACTTCTCGCTGTAGACATCGATGCCATCAACTGCAATCTCACGTGAGCCGAGGAAGAAGATCATCTCGTCTCCCATGAGGTCAATGGTGACAGTCATTCCAAGTCCGACGACACCCTCTTCACTTGCTGGTGGTTCACCGATGTGGGCATTTTCCAACATATGTTTTAACTGGCGGATGCGGGCGTGAATCTTTCCCTGCTCATCCTTTGCGGCGTGATAGCCACCATTCTCTTTGAGGTCGCCCTCTGCTCGCGCAGCTTCAATCTTCTTCACAACATCAGAGGCGCGCGGACCTTCAAGGTCAGCCAGTTCGGCACGTAACCGAGCGGCAGCCTCGTGGGTTAGCCAGGTCTTAGGTGTATCGCTCATAAGGAGAGGAGTTTACTTCACTGCGCAACGGGAAATATCAGCATTTACCGCCGTTACACGCGTGGGGATAGTCGTAACCAGCGTCTTAGAGCGCACTCCTGCTGGGAAGTTATCTTGAATCTCACCCACAATATTCTTATCAAAATCCCGGGCAATGAGCTGGCAGAGATGCGCCTTACCTGGTGACTTAAAGGTAACTGAATACCTCAACTGAATATGGCGATCATCTACAACGTTGAATGAGATGACCGTCTGTCGAATTTCAGGCAAGGAGTAATGAAGCGCACTCCACATCAGCCATGACCCGCCTACGAGAGTGAGAATGAGGGCCGGTACGAACCAAGGCTGAGTACGAATTGATTTGCCGGGTTCGGCGATCCCATAACGCTTTCGCAGCGCTGGGTCGTTCTCTCGACTCTGATTCACAGCTCAATTCTAGTGCGATAATCATCCTATGAACGATGCTCCTCAGAACGTCAATGTTGGCATTGCCGGCTCCATCACAATGGTGGTTCTCTGCTTGGGCGTCACATTTCTATGTATCTCTTTCTACCGCAGATATAAGCGCGCAGAACGTGGCGACTTTCAACTCGGTGAGACGAACGAAGGAGAGCAAACTCCCGGCACTCAAGGCTCCCCAGGCTCCCCAGGCTCCACAGGATCAATTGACTCTGAATGAAACTCATCGCTCGTAAAGCGCTAGCTGTCCTCGCTCTTCTCGTCCTCTCAGGAACATTCTTCGAGCTCGGCCTCTGGCAGTTACATCGCGCGCAGGCGACGAAGAAAATTGCACATGTGCAACCAGAGCGAGCGGTTATAGATTTAGAGAATATCGCTGCAGCTGGCCACAATCTGCGCGATGCTGCTTTCAATCGTCTCGTCACCTTCAAGGGTAAGTACATCAAGTACTACAGCGCTCCCGGTCAATTGATTGATGGTAATAGCGCCCCGCAAACATTCATCGTTGGTCTGATGGAGCTCTCGGGCTCGCGAGCAATTCTTGTTGTTCGCGGAGTAGAGGAGGCAACGCTCTCTCCACTATCGGATCAACTCGTTGTGACCGGTCGCCTGTACCCACACCAGAACGAAGATCACGCAAATCCCGCTTCCGGCATCCTCTCTCGGTTAGACCCAGCGCTGGTGGCTAATTCAACCGATGCGCTCTTTGACGGCTATGTCATTGCGCGAACCGAGCAGACCGTAACCGGTCGCGCTGTTACTGCAACGCGGGTGCCATCGCCTCAACTCAACTCAACCGTCGGCGGCTTCTATTGGCAGCACATCGCCTACATCATCACCTGGTGGTTTATGGCGGTTCTTGTCTGGTTTGCCCCCTTCTACAATCG
>CAINVP010000063.1 GCA_903854185.1 uncultured Actinomycetes bacterium | reverse complement strand
TTAATCCAAATAAGAAGAATCATGTGGGGCACTCAATTGGTTACAAGCTGATACCTGGTCACACAACATATCCACTTGCACATCGTGAATCAGTCTTAGGTAAGCGGGCCGGTTTTATGTATAGCCATCTCTGGGTAACACCCAATGCTGAGGCTGAGCGTTACCCAGCGGGTGACTACCCATTCCAACATGATGGCGGGGCTGGTCTGCCAGAGTGGACGCAACAGAATCGTTCAACTGAGAACACGGATCTTGTTTTGTGGCACGTATTTGGCACGAATCACATTCCACGCACAGAGGATTGGCCAGTGATGCCGGTTGAACGCACCGGATTCCACTTGAAGCCGTCAGGATTCTTTAGACGCAGCCCTGCTATGGATGTTGCACCATCTGAAGCGGTCGATGAGGCCTGTAACTGTTAAGCGTTATCTTCCGCGCTTGCGGATTCGCTCCTGATCAATAACAACAACGGCGCGTGGCTCAAGGCGTACCCAACCGCGGGATGCGAAGTCAGCTAGTGCTTTGTTCACAGTCTCGCGCGATGCGCCAACTAACTGCGCTAACTCCTCCTGAGTTAAGTCGTGATTAACGTAAAGGCCATCATCTTTCTGCACACCAAAACGGGTGCCGAGATCAACGATCGCCTTAGCAACGCGACCTGGAACATCGGCAAAAACGAGGTCTGCGAGGACTTCGTTCGAACGGCGGAAACGCTGCGCCAAGCGGCGAAGTAATTCGAGGGAAACTTGTGGGTGTTGAGTAACGAGGCCAATGACCTGATCGTGCGCGAGCGCTGCAACCCGAGCATCCGTCACAGCAGTAGCGGTCGATGTGCGGGGCTCTGGATCAAAGAGTGAGAGTTCACCGAACATCTCGCCAGGTCCAAGGATTGAGAGCAAATTCTCGCGGCCATCCGGACTTGATGTTCCAAGCTTTAACTTTCCTTCAAGGACGATGTACAACTTGTCGCCGGTATCGCCTTCGCGGAAGAGGGTGTTCCCCTTTGAGACCTTTACCTTGGTCATCGATGCAATTACGGCATCGGAATCAGCCTCATCGAGAGCGTTAAAAAGTGGGGCCTTGCGGACTACGGCATCATCATTCTTGATTGTTGGCACTATCGCAGGGTACTCACCCAAGGCAGGGAGTTCAAAACTGAGAGCCTAGTAACCGCTATCTGGAGCCTTTGGAATAACCTAACGCCATGTCAGAGGCCGCAAATCGTAAGGATGCGATGGCTATCTTCCGCGCCCTAAGAAAGCGCTATCCCGAGGCTGATTGCGAGTTAGATTTCACAACACCCTTTGAACTTCTCTGCGCGACAGTGCTCTCAGCTCAATGCACCGATAAACGCGTCAATCTTGTAACGCCGCTGCTCTTTAAGAGATATGGAACGCCGAAGAAATTGGCGAAGGCCGCTGTTATCGAGATTGAAGAGATCATCAGAACCACAGGCTTCCACCACACGAAGGCGCGCAACTTGAAAGCGCTCAGTGAGAAACTCGTTCTGGAATATGGCGGTGAAGTTCCTGGGAACCAGGATGAACTAGTGAAGTTGCCTGGCGTAGGGCGGAAGACGGCAAATGTTGTACTGGGACATGCCTTTGGCGTTCCAGGCATCACCGTCGATACTCACTTTGGTCGATTGAGTCGACGCTTTCATTGGAGCACCTCTGATGACCCAGTGAAGGTTGAACATGAGGTTGGCGAGTTGATCCCGCGGAAAGAGTGGACCAATCTCTCGCAGGTCATGATCTGGCATGGGCGGCGAATCTGTTTTGCGCGTAAACCTGCCTGCGGGGCATGTCCACTCGCTAAGTTATGCCCCTCTTATGGCGTCGGAGAGATGGATAAAGTTAAGGCTATGGCGATGGTAAAGAGCGATGAGGATTTCCGATGAAGCGTCTCGCTCTGGCGATTTCAATTCTTCTCTCACTTCAGATGGGCGCAGCACCTACACAAGCTGCGACCACTTCCTGCGTTCACATCACGTTAGCGAGTAGCAATACTGGAAAGAGTGCGATTCTGCTCCCTTGCTTAGATGGCAAGAGCACAGTGGATTTCAACGCCATTCGTGGACCGGTCGTCGTCAACGTCTGGGGATCCTGGTGTGAACCATGTAATCAGGAGTTGCCCTACTTTGTGAAGTTACAGGCAACTGGGAAGGTGCAGATTGTTGGCGTAGATGTGGAAGAGCGAAACCGAAAATCAGCGCAGAACTTTGTTCTGAAGAAATCCATGAAGTGGCCAAATCTCTATGATGAGAATTCAATTACGAGATCACTCTTCGGTTTAGGAGTCCCGGTCACGTGGTTCATTGATGCAGACGGCCGAGTTATCTACAAAAATATTGGCGTAATGAAGTCGCAGAAAGAATTATTTAGCAAGGTAAAGAAGTACCTAGGAATAGCGGCTTAGCAATGGGTTCAGTCATTAAGAACTGGGTAGATGTCGTTCTTGCAGTTGCACTCATCTCATCACTTATTCGAGGGTGGCGTGCTGGTTTCTTCGCGACCATCTTTAGTGCCATTGGTTTTGTTGGTGGCGGAATCGTGGGTCTGGTCGGAGGCATCGCACTTACAAAACATTGGAGCCAGAGCGCTGGCACCTTTGCCGCCATCCTTGCACTGATCTCATGTGGTGCTTGGATTGGTGAACTACTGATGCGCCACTTCGCAAAGTTCTTTCACGGAAAAGTTCTCTTTGGGCCATTTAAGTCGTTGGACTCTGTGGCTGGTGCAGCATTCTCGGTAGCGCGAACTCTGGTGATGGCATTCATCATCGGCAAGCTACTACTTGCTATGCCGTGGGGCTGGGCGCAACACGATATTGGTTCAAGCGCACTCTTCCAGCAGATGGAGAACCATGCACCGAAGGTGGTGCTTAATCTTCACTCGTTGTCGAAGTTAAACCCGCTTGGATAAGTTTCATAACATTCGGATCGGCGAGTGTCGTTGAATCTCCGACGCTGCGATTTTCGGCAACATCGCGCAGTAAGCGGCGCATAATCTTTCCACTGCGCGTCTTAGGAAGTTCATTGACCACAATCACCTGACGTGGACGGGCAATTGCACCAATCTCCTTTGCCACATGCGCCTTGAGCGCCTTTGTGAGCGCCTCTCCATGATCGACATTCTTATGATCGATTCCACCACGCAAGATAACGAATGCGACGATTGCTTGGCCGGTCATATCATCTTTAGCGCCGACGACAGCTGCCTCTGCAACTTCTTCATGAGAGACGAGTGCCGATTCCACTTCCGTGGTTGAAATACGGTGGCCAGAAACGTTCATGACATCATCGACGCGACCCATCAACCAGAGTGCTCCATCGCTATCTAACTTTGCACCATCACCAGCAAAGTAACGACCAGCAAAGCGTGACCAATAAGTCTCTTTGTAGCGTTCAGCCTCACCCCACACGCCGCGCAGCATCGATGGCCATGGGCGATTAATCGTGAGGTAACCACCGTGGCCATTACCAACCACGCGTGCCTCATCATCCACAACAGTTGCATCGATACCTGGAAGTGGTCCCATCGCAGATCCAGGCTTGGTCGCAGTGATACCAGGAAGTGGTGAGATCATGATGGCGCCAGTCTCGGTCTGCCACCAGGTATCAACAATCGGACAACGTGAACCACCGATAACTTCTCGGTACCACATCCAGGCTTCAGGGTTAATTGGCTCACCAACAGAACCGAGTAATCGCAGTGAGGATAAGTCAGCGGCGTTTGGATATTCATCGCCCCACTTCATCCAGGTGCGAATCAGCGTTGGTGCGGTGTAAAGAATTGAAACGTTGTACTTCTCAATTAATTCGAAGATCCGTCCCTTTGTAGGCGTATCAGGTGTGCCTTCATACATCACCTGCGTTGCGCCATTAATCATTGGACCATAGACAACATAAGAGTGGCCAGTAATCCATCCGATATCGGCGGTACACCAATAGACATCGCTCTCAGGCTTAAGGTCGAAGACCATCTTATGAGTGAACGCTGCTTGAGTTAAGTAACCGCCAGTTGTATGGAAAATTCCCTTTGGCTTTGCAGTGGTGCCCGAGGTGTAGAGAATAAAGAGAACATGCTCACTATCGAAGAACTCTGCTTCATGTTCTGCTGATTGGCGATCAACGATCTCGTTCCACCAAATATCACGCGAAGCATCAAAGGCCACCTCTTGGCCGGTGCGCTTTACGACCAGCACATTGCGGACGTTATGTTCACCTTGAAGTGCCTCATCAACAGTGGGCTTCAACGCGAAAGCAGCGCCCTTGCGGTAGCCACCGTCGGCGGTAATTACTAACGTAGCATCGGCATCTTGAATCCGAGCTAACAATGAATCCGCGCTAAAGCCACCGAAGACAACAGAGTGTGCTGCTCCGATTCGCGCGCAGGCCAACATTGCAACCGCAGCTTCAGGAATCATCGGCATATAGATCGCAACTCGATCACCGGCCTTCACGCCAAGTTCAATCAGTGCGTTCGATGCTTGCTTTACATCATGCAACATCTGCGAATAGGTGATGGTGCGAGTATCGCCAGGTTCACCTTCAAAGTGGAAGGCGGTCCGATCACCACGACCAGCAAGGACATGAACATCGAGACAGTTGTAGGCCGCATTTAACTTTCCGCCGATAAACCATTGGGCGAAGGGCAAATTCCATTCAAGAGCGGTATGCCACTTCTCTGACCAATGGAGTGCGCTCGCCGCATCCTCCCAGAAGCCGGTGTAGTCATCGGCGGCTCTTGTGAAGAGTTCGGGCTTCGCATTCGCCTGCGAGGTAAAGGCGACGGATGGGGCGAATGTGCGATCTTCGTGGCTGAGGTTATCGATCGATTCGTGGGTGGTCTCATCGCTCATTTTGCGAGATTACCAGCCGATCTTTATCCACACTATGGAAATTAGGAAGAAATTTTTTAGCCGCAGGGTCATACCTTCACGACCCTGCGGATTCAGTCGAATCCGCACTCACTTCAACTCAAGGCGCTGGCCACCAAGGTGACTGCTAAGCCATAGAGCTGACTAATAAGAAGGAGTAAATATGTGGTGGATTCGTCTGGTGAATGTGGCCTCCCACATTCCAGTATTCAACACCGCGGTGAAGGCGGTCGCCCATGTGGCGGTAAAGGTCGTAAAGGGGCTGATGCACTCCAATGTCGGGCTGCTCGGCCTGGATCGAATCTTCAGCCACCTGGGGTTCTAGCCGACTAGGGCGTTACGGGAGAAAAGCACTAAAGACCCCGAGATGAGCGGTAAATAGGCTCAAAATCAGGGAGAGAGGCAGATGGTTTTCCAATCCGCCCCTAAATGTGGTGGGATTAGCCGTAAGGCGCGCGAACCCAACGACGTGAATCTCGCAGTTTTACGAGTCTATCCAGAAGAGCTCTTTAACCAGAACACTGGACCACATTGGGAGAATAAAAATGGCAATCGCAACCCCAGAAGTTTATGCAGAGATGTTAGACCGCGCGAAGGCAGGCGCTTTCGCCTACCCAGCAATTAACGTCTCATCATCACAGACTCTCATCGGAGCGATCCGCGGATTCGCAGAAGCGCAATCTGACGGAATCATTCAAATCTCTTGGGGCGGAGCGGAATACCTCTCAGGTTCAACGGTAAAGAATATGGTCGACGGCGCGGTTGCGCTCGCTGAGTTCGCACACGTTGTTGCAAAAAATTACAACGTCAACATTGCGCTTCACACTGATCACTGCCCAGCCGAGAAGTTGGATGGCTTCATGCGTCCACTGCTCGCACTCGGTGCAGAGCGTATCAAGAGCGGAAAGGCGCCATTGTTCAACTCACATATGTGGGATGGCTCAGCGGTTGATATGAAAGAGAATATGTCGATTGCCAACGAGCTAATCGACGCCTCAGCTGCTGCGCGCACACTTCTTGAGATCGAAATCGGCGTTGTCGGCGGCGAAGAAGATGGCATTGAAGCAAAGCACGATGCAAAGTTGTACTCAACACCAGAGGATGCGCTCCTCACGATCGAGACTCTCGGTACCGGTGAGCGTGGTCGTTATATGGTCGCTGCAACCTTCGGAAACGTTCACGGCGTATATAAGCCAGGAAACGTTGTCCTTCAACCAAAGATTCTCCGCACCCTTCAGGATGCGGTAGCAGCAAAGATGGGTCTGCCAGCTGGCGCAAAGCCAATGGACCTCGTCTTCCACGGTGGCTCTGGTTCACTACTTTCAGAGATCCGCGAAGCACTGGATTACGGCGTCGTAAAGATGAATATCGATACCGATACGCAGTACGCATTTACTCGGCCTGTTGTTGAGCATATGTTCAAGAACTACGACGGCGTCTTGAAGATTGATGGTGAAGTTGGAAATAAGAAGGCGTATGACCCACGTGCGTGGGGTAAGGCAGCAGAAGCCGGCATCGCAGCTCGCGTTGGCGTTGCTTGTGAAGACCTTCGCTCAACCGGTACATCACTACTTAAGTAATACACGTTTTTCAATCGCGCAATCGCTGACGAACTTCGTTGATCTGATTGCCTAGCAGTTAGGAAGAGCTATGCCTGCACTAGTACTACTTGGAGCCCAATGGGGCGATGAGGGCAAGGGTAAAGCCACAGACTTGTTAGGTGATCGAGTTGATTACGTCGTGCGTTACCAAGGTGGAAATAACGCCGGTCATACCGTCGTTATCGGAAAAGAGAAGTACGCGCTGCACTTGTTGCCATCGGGCATTCTCTCGCCAAATGTTGTACCTGTTATTGGAAATGGTGTCGTCATCGATCCATCCGTTCTCCTGGAGGAGATTCGCGGATTGAACGAGCGAGGCATTGATACCTCCAAGTTAAAAATCTCAACGAACGCTCACCTGATTACTCCTTATCACCGCACCATCGATAAGGTCTCAGAGCGTTTTCTCGGCAAGTCAAAGATTGGAACTACTGGTCGCGGTATCGGGCCGGCCTATGCCGACAAGATCAACCGGATTGGTATTCGCGTGCAGGATCTCTTCGATCCGTCCATCCTGCGCCAGAAGATCGAAGGGGCGCTCCGCGATAAGAATCAGATTCTTATCAAGGTATTTAATCGCAAGGGCATCGAAGTTGATGATGTTGTTACGGAATACCTTGAGTACGCGGAGATCCTTCGACCTTACGTCTGCGACACCGTTCTTCTTCTCGATCAAGCGTTGAAGGCGGGAAAGACTGTTCTGCTCGAGGGCTCCCAAGGAACTTTGCTCGATGTTGATCACGGTACATATCCCTTTGTAACTTCATCAAATCCAACTGCGGGTGGCGCATCTACCGGTTCGGGAATCGGACCTACGAAGATCACCCGCGTCATCGGAATCGTGAAGGCATACACAACCCGCGTTGGCTCAGGACCATTCCCAACAGAGTTATTCGATGAGGATGGCGAGAACTTGCGCCGTATCGGAGGCGAAGTCGGTGTAACAACGGGACGTGCTCGTCGTTGCGGTTGGTATGACGCACCTATCGCCCGTTACGCAGTGCGCGTTAATGGTCTGACTGATTTCTTCTTAACCAAGCTCGATGTCCTGACGGGCTGGGAGAGGATTCCAGTCTGCGTTGCCTACGAGATTGATGGCGTGCGCGTGGAAGAGCTTCCATCCTCACAGACTGATTTCCACCACGCAAAGCCAATCTACGAGTACCTCGATGGTTGGAAGGAAGATATCTCAAACGCGAAGAACCTCGCAGATCTGCCAGTAAATGCGCAGAAGTATGTGAAGTTCTTAGAAGAGATTTCCGGTGCGCAGATTTCTGCAATTGGTGTTGGCCCAGGTCGCGATCAAACGATCGCAGTGCGGGACCTCATGTGAAGGTTCTGCTGATTGGTTCGGGCGGGCGCGAACATGCACTTGCCCTCGGACTGTCGCAGGACCCTGCAGTAACCCAACTCCATATCGCCCCAGGAAATCCGGGCATGTCACACCTCGGCACACTCCATGCGAGCGACTCTTCAAATGCGGCAATTCTTACTTTGGCAGAATCACTTCACATCGACCTCGTGGTCATCGGCCCGGAACTCCCACTCGTGAATGGCGTTGCGGATGAATTGCGCGAAGCCGGTATCGCGGTCTTTGGTCCATCGCGCGCCGCTGCCCAACTTGAGGGCTCAAAAGAGTTTGCAAAGCAGGTAATGAACGCAGCCGGTGTTCCTACAGCTCGCAGTTTCTATTGCACAAATCAGAGTGAAGTCGCGACTGCACTCGATACCTTCGGCGCTCCGTACGTTGTAAAACATGATGGCCTAGCTGCAGGTAAAGGCGTTGTCGTTACCCATGATCGCGAAGTCGCGCTGGCACATGCGGCACTTTCACACACAATCGTTATTGAAGAGTATTTAGATGGTCCAGAAGTTTCACTCTTTGGAATTTCTGATGGCGAACGCATTATTCCGATGCAACCAGCTCAAGATTTCAAGCGCGCGTACGATAACGATGCGGGGCCGAACACAGGTGGCATGGGCGCGTATTCACCTCTGGCATGGGCACCAGTTGATATTGAAGCAACAGTTTTGCGCGATGTACTTCTTCCAACCGTGCGCGAGATGGCAGCACGTGGAACTCCATTTGTTGGTCTCTTGTATGCCGGTCTTGCGCTCACCTCTCAGGGAATTAAGGTAATTGAGTTCAACGCCCGCTTTGGCGATCCAGAGACGGAAGTTCTGATTCCGCGGTTGAAAACGCCACTTGGCGCACTGCTCTATCGCGCAGCGACCGGCGCACTCGTTGAAGGCGAACGCTTGGAGTGGTCAGCCGACTCTGCCGTCACCGTCGTCTTGGCAGCGGATGGCTACCCGGCTGCGCCAGTAACCGGCGGAGCAATCACGCTGCCTGCCTCAGGTGAGTTCACCATCTTTCACGCTGGCACAAAGGTCGAGAATGGCTCGTTAGTTAGCGCCGGCGGCCGCGTTCTGACGGTCACCGGCATGGGACCAACAATTGAGGCGGCCCGCACATCGGCGTACGCAGGAATCTCTGAAATTGAACTAGCTGGCAGCCACTTCAGACGCGATATCGCACTCGGTAAATAGGGGAGAATACGGTTATGAGCCTGCTCGCTGATCGCTACGCATCCTCGGCCATGAAGGCTATCTTCTCGCCTGAATCCAAAATTATTCTCGAACGCAAATTGTGGGTCGCGGTCATGCGCTCCCAGAGCCACCTTGGCCATGCCATTGCTGATTCCGTTATCGCCGATTACGAAAAAGTTCTTACTCACGTTGATCTTGCATCAATCGATGCCCGCGAAGCTGTAACTCGCCACGATGTGAAAGCTCGCATTGAAGAGTTCAACGCGCTCGCCGGTCACGAGGCAATTCACGCCGGAATGACGAGCCGTGATCTCACCGAGAATGTAGAAGCAATGCAGGTTCGCGATGGACTAATCCTTGTACGCGACCGCATCGTTGCAACGCTTGCATTGATTGCAGAGCGCGCCGCTCAGTACATTGATCAACCGATTGCTGGTCGTTCGCATAATGTGCCGGCGCAGATTACAACTCTTGGCAAGCGCTTCGCCTCTGCCGGTGAAGAGTTGCTCTTTGCCTACAGCCGCCTCGATAACTTAATCTCACGTTATCCGATCCGTGGCATAAAAGGTCCAGTTGGAACAGCGCAAGATTCAGTGGATCTCCTTGGCTCAGCGGCATCACATGCGCTACTAGAGACTGAAATTGCTAAGTACCTAGGTTTTGATAACGTCCTGGACTCTGCTGGCCAGATCTACCCACGCTCCTTTGACTTTGATGTTGTTACAACCCTCGTTCAACTTGCAGCAGCACCATCATCTCTTGCTACATCAATCCGCTTAATGGCAGGTGCGGAACTTGTTACTGAGGGATTTAAAGCTGGCCAAGTTGGTTCATCCGCAATGCCACACAAGATGAATACTCGTTCATGCGAGCGCGTAAATGGGCTGGCCGTTATCTTGCGTGGATATGCATCTATGGTCGGCGAACTCTCTGGTGATCAATGGAATGAGGGCGATGTTTCATGCAGCGTCGTTCGCCGCATTGCATTGCCAGATGCCTTCTACGCAATCGATGGACTTCTCGAAACGTTCATGACAGTTCTCGCAGAGTTCGGGGCTTTCCCTGAAGTAATTGCCGCCGAACTGACGCGCTACTTGCCATTTCTTGCAACGACAAAGATTTTGATGGCGGCGGTGAAGCAGGGCGTTGGCCGTGAAGAGGCGCACGAGACCATCAAGGAGCATGCGGTTGCAGCGGCTCTTGGCACCCGCGAAGGTAAGCCAAATAAGATGTTGGAAGCAATCGCTGAAGATTCACGTATCCCACTGTCACTAGATGACCTTCGCGCACTCATCTCATCACCACTTGAATTTACTGGGGATGCTCATGCGCAGACCCAGCGTGTTATCGATCGCATCGGCGCGATCACCACTGCGCATGCGACTGCGGCAAAGTATCGCCCAGGCGCTATCCGATAGCCCCACTTATGACGCTCGAGATTCCTGGATATCGTCACTTACGCAGTGGCAAGGTGCGCGATCTCTACGCGCCGGAAGATGAGAGCAACACTCTGCTGATTGTTGCATCTGACCGAATCTCTGCCTTTGACTTCATTCTCCCGACGGAGATTCCTAACAAGGGAAAGCTTCTTACCGCTCTCTCGCAATTTTGGTTTAACTACTTAGAAGAGTTTGTCCCAAACCACATTGTGAGTGAAGTTGTCCCCGAGATTGTTAAGGGTCGCGCAGTAATTGTGAAGCCACTTGAGATGTTCGGTATCGAGTGCGTAGCACGTGGATATCTCACCGGTTCTGGGTGGAAGGAGTACCAGGAGAGCCAGAGCGTCTGTGGCATCGCACTTCCTGCTGGCCTTCAGGATGGATCGAAGTTACCAGAGCCGATCTTTACTCCTGCAACGAAGGCTGATATCGGCGACCATGATGAGAATATTGATTTCACTCGTGCCGCCTCGATAGTCGGAGAAGGGAATGCGGTGAAGCTCCGAGAATTGACGCTTGCCCTGTATCAGAGAGCGCACGACTACGCAGCCACGCGCGGGATTATTCTCGCCGATACGAAATTTGAATTCGGTCTCGATAGCGAAGGTAGAATCACCCTTGGCGATGAGGCCTTAACACCTGATTCATCTCGTTTCTGGTCGGCGGATGAGTGGGTACCTGGAGGCGCGCAAGCCTCCTTCGATAAACAATTTGTCCGCGATTGGTTACTCGCTTCAGGTTGGGATCGAATGAGTACTCCACCCGAGCTACCCGCTAACGTTGTTGAGAAGACGGTAGAGCGTTACACATCCGCACTGATTGCACTATCTGGGAGAGGCCTATAAATGCCAAAGATCATCGTCGAAGTTATGTTGAAGCCAGAGATTCTCGACCCACAGGGTCAGGCCGTAGCAGCAGCGCTACCTCGCCTTGGCTTTACCTTCGCCCAATCAGTGCGCCAAGGAAAGCGATTTGAAATTGAGGTTGCTGGTGAGCCAACTCCGGCAATGCTGGCAGATGCCGAGCGCGCTGCCGAAGAGTTTCTCGCAAATACCGTTATCGAGAGCTTTGTCGTAAAGGTAGAGCAGTAATGCGGATTGGCGTCGTCACCTTCCCAGGAACGCTCGATGATCGGGACGCAGCACGCGCAGTCGAATATGCAGGCGCGGAGGCGATCTCACTCTGGCACGGAAGTGATGATCTCAAGCACGTTGATGCCGTCGTTCTCCCGGGTGGCTTCTCTTATGGTGATTACCTCCGTTGTGGTGCGATCAGCGCTAAGGCGCCAATCATGCAAAGTATTATCGTCGCAGCAGAGCATGGCTTCCCAGTTCTAGGAATCTGTAATGGCTTTCAAGTTCTAGCGGAAGCGCACCTTCTGCCCGGCGCACTTACTCGTAATGCCGACATGCACTTTCTCTGCACTGATCAAAAGTTAGTAATCGAAAATAACAAGACGATGTGGACTAATGGTTTCGCAGTTGGTCAAGAGATTCTTATCCCTATGAAGAATGCCGAAGGCAATTTCAACTGCGACGATGCGACTCTTCATGAACTCGAATCCGAGGGTCGCGTTATTGCCCGTTATGTTGGCGCTAATCCGAACGGTTCCCGTGCTGCCATTGCCGGAATTACAAATAAACGTGGAAATGTTGTGGGGCTCATGCCGCATCCAGAGCACGCTATCGACTTATTAACTGGACCAAGTGAAGATGGCCTCACCTTCTTCACCTCGATTTTGAATGCGATGGTGAAGTAGTGGCGCTTGATACCGTAGCCAATGCGGCAGCAACTCCCGATTTCGAATTGCCATTCGCGCAGTTAGGTCTCAAGGAAGATGAGTACGCAAAGATTCGTGAAATCCTCGGACGACGCCCAACCGGGTCAGAGCTTGCGATGTACTCCGTCATGTGGTCAGAGCACTGCTCTTACAAATCTTCGAAGGTTCATCTTAAGCAATTCGGTGAGAAGGCCGTAAAGTCAGATGCCCTCCTGGTAGGAATCGGTGAGAACGCCGGCGTTGTCGATATCGGACAGGGCTATGCGGTCACCTTTAAAGCCGAGTCACATAATCACCCCTCATTTGTTGAGCCATACCAAGGCGCAGCAACGGGCATTGGCGGAATCGTTCGCGATATTTTGACGATGGGCGCCCGCCCGATTGCCGTGATGGATCCATTACGTTTTGGCGCAGCAGATGCCCCCGATACCCGTCGCGTACTGCCTGGCGTCGTCGCCGGCATCGGTGGTTACGGCAACTGTCTTGGCTTACCAAATATCGGTGGCGAGATTGTCTTTGATGAAACGTATGCAGGCAACCCACTTGTTAACGCGCTCTGCGTTGGAGTAATGCGACATGAAGATATTAAGTTGGCGCAAGCACACGGTGCTGGCAACCTCGTAGTTCTCTACGGCGCAAAGACCGGTGGCGATGGCATCGGCGGCGCTTCCATTCTCGCCTCTGAGACCTTTAATACTGCAAAGCCAACAAAGCGCCCTGCCGTACAAGTGGGCGATCCATTTGCGGAGAAGGTATTGATCGAGTGCTCACTCGAAATCTTCGCTGAAGATCTCGTTGTCGGAATTCAAGATCTCGGTGCAGCTGGTATCTCATGCGCAACAACTGAACTGGCATCAGCCGGTACTGGTGGCATGAACGTTCAACTTGAGAAGGTGCCATTGCGCGACCCATCACTCTCACCAGAAGAGATTCTGATGTCCGAGTCACAAGAGCGGATGTGTGCCATTGTTGAGCCGAGCAAACTTGCTCGCTTTATGGCTATCTGCAAGAAGTGGGATGTTACTGCAACTGTTATCGGTGAAGTGACATCAGGAGATCGTCTTCACATCACTCACAACGGCGAGCTCATTGTCGATGTTCCACCTCGCACCGTCGCCCATGATGGACCAGTTCTCACCCGCCCGATGGCGCGGCCAGAGTACTTAGATTCACTTACACCTACCTCACTTGCGCCAATTGAGAGCGCTGCAGATATTAAAGCGGCAGTATTGAAGTTAATGAGCGCACCAAATATTGCTGATAAATCCTGGGTGACGAAGCAGTTCGATCATTATGTGCAGGGCAATACCATCCTCTCGCAGCCAGAGGATTCAGGAATGATTCGGATCGATGAGAAGACTCATCTCGGCATTGCTATCTCAACAGATGCGAATGCGCGATGGAGTTACCTTGATCCATATAACGGCGTAAAGCTGGCGCTCCTTGAATCGTGCCGCAACATCGCCACATCGGGCGCTAAGCCGCTAGCAATCACTAACTGCCTTAACTTCGGTTCACCTGAAGATCCCGGCGTGATGTGGACCTTTGCAGAGACAGTTCGCGGCCTGGCAGATATCTGCTTAGAGATGGGGCTACCCGTTACTGGTGGCAACGTCTCGTTCTATAACCAGACGGGCAAGGTTGCGATTCTGCCAACACCGGTCGTCGGAGTTCTTGGCGTTATTGAAGATGTGCGCACGAGATCTGCAATGTCATTTAAAGAGGCGGGCCTTGAGCTCTTCCAATTGGGAAATGCGGACGATAACTTCAGCGGATCCGAGTGGGCACACTTGCATGGTCAGATGGGCGACCGGGCACCTACACCGGATGTTGATCACGAGACTCGACTAGTAAAAGTATTGCTCGCTGGCCAGAAATACTTCGCAGCAGCACATGACATCAGCAATGGTGGTCTTGCAGCAACGCTCTCTGAAATGGTGATCAAGAGCGGAATCGGTGCAACCATCTCTATTCCAGGTGAGGTAGTTCCAGGCGGATTAACTGGCGCACTCTTTGCCGAGACACCTGGCCGTGTGGTGATTGCCGTTAAGACCGATAATGTCGCAGCGGTTGAGCGCATCGCAACTGACCTCAATATCCCGATGCACACCCTTGGCGTAACAGGTGGGGATGCGCTCGTTATTAATGGAGCGAGCATTCCCCTTGCTGAACTCAGCGCCGCCTACACAGAGACCTTCCCGAGACTCTTCGGATGAAGCGAGATCCGCAGATCATGGCGCGCGTCAAAGGGATATTAAGTGAAATCTCTGAGATTGCTCCGGGTCATGCGGTCGAACTTCGCATCCCGCCTTACTCTGCGATTCAATGTGTAGAAGGACCAAAGCACACCCGCGGTACTCCGCCGAATGTGGTAGAGATGAGTGCACAGACGCTCTTCGCTCTTGCTTCGGGAACGCCATGGGCTGAGCTCATCGAGGCCGGTGCGATCCATGCCTCTGGTGAGCGGAGCAACTTGGAAACTCTCTTTATACAAGTAACGAATAGGATGCGCTCATGAGTCGTCGCCCCGATGGTCGCCTTACACACGAACTCTTTCCGGAGGATAGAGGTGCGCAAGAAGAGTGCGGCGTCTTCGGAGTCTGGGCTCCGGGTGAGGAAGTCGCAAAGTTAACTTTCTATGGCCTCTACGCACTACAACACCGCGGACAAGAATCAGCAGGAATCGCAACATCTGATGGCGAACGCATCTTTGTCTATAAGGATATGGGCCTGGTCTCTCAAGTATTCACTGAGAATGATTTAGCAACGTTGACCGGCTCGCTAGCAATTGGCCATACGCGGTACAGCACCACTGGTTCAAGTGTCTGGGCTAATGCCCAGCCAACGTTGCGCGCAACAAATCACGGAACGCTTGCTCTTGCTCACAATGGCAACCTCACCAACACTGGTGATTTAGCAGAGTTCTTAGAGAAGAATGTTCCGGGTCATAAAGATCACGGAAATTCTGCGACAACCGATACTGAAATTATGACGGCGTTGATTGCTGCGCAAGAGGGTAAGAACTTCGAGAGTGCTGCGGTGAGCGTGCTACCGATGCTTAAGGGCGCCTTCTCGTTGGTATTTATGGATGAGCACACCTTGTATGCGGCTCGTGATCGCCACGGAGTCCGTCCACTTGTTCTTGGTCGACTCGAGAATGGCTGGGTCGTTGCATCAGAGACTGCTGCCTTAGATATCGTCGGCGCTTCATTTATCCGCGAACTTGAACCCGGTGAGTTCATTGCAATAGATGCAGATGGCCTGCGCTCGGTTAAGTGGGCAGAGCCAACTCCTAAGGGTTGTATCTTTGAATATGTCTATCTCGCACGTCCGGATACAACCATCGCCGGTCGCAATGTTCATGCCACTCGCGTAGCTGTCGGAGAGCGCCTCGCCCAAGAGCACCCGGTAGAGGCCGATCTGGTGATTCCAGTACCAGAATCCGGCACACCAGCCGCTGTTGGCTATGCCCGCGCATCTGGTATTCCTTATGGCCTTGGCTTAGTAAAGAACGCATATGTTGGCCGCACATTTATTCAACCATCGCAGACGATCCGCCAACTTGGTATCCGCTTGAAGCTCAACCCACTGCGAGAAATCGTGGAAGGAAAGCGTCTCGTTGTTGTAGATGATTCGATTGTTCGCGGAAATACCCAACGGGCGCTTGTACGGATGTTGCGTGAGGCCGGAGCGCTCGAAATCCACGTGCGTATCTCGAGCCCACCAGTGAAGTGGCCGTGCTACTACGGTATCGATTTTGCTACCCGTGCAGAGCTGATTGCCTCTGGCCTTGAGATTGAAGAGATTCGTCGCTCTATCGGTGCCGACTCACTTGGCTATGTCTCCAATGAAGGGTTGATAGAGGCGACGACTATCGCTGGCGACAAACTCTGTAGCGCCTGTTTTACGGGTGAATACCCCATTGAAATTCCTGCAGATCTATCTGCAGGGAAAGATCTGTTAGAAATCGTGACTAACGAATGAGCACCTATTCACAAGCTGGCGTAGATATCGATGCGGGAGACCGCGCTGTTGAATTGATGAAGGCGCACCTTGCTAATGCTCGTCGCCCAGAAGTTGTGGGCGATATTGGTGGCTTTGCTGGTCTCTTCGATATCAGCGCTGCCAAGACGATGAAGCGGCCGCTCCTTGCAACATCAACAGATGGCGTCGGCACCAAGACTGAGATCGCGCGCGCAATTGGTAAGTACGACACGATTGGCGAAGATCTCGTCGCGATGGTTGTTGATGATCTCGTTGTCTGTGGTGCAGAGCCACTCTTCATGACGGATTACATCGCAGTCGGCAAAGTCTTTCCAGAACGTATCGCCGAGATTGTCTCTGGAATTGCCAAGGGCTGTGCAAAGGCAGGAACTGCACTAGTCGGCGGAGAGACCGCCGAGCATCCAGGCTTACTCGATGAAGATGAATTTGATATTGCAGGTGCGGCAACTGGTATCGTCGATGCCGAAAATCTGCTCGGTGCAGATCGCGTTCGCACGGGTGATGTCATCATCGGGATGCCCGCATCTGGATTCCATGCAAATGGTTTCTCACTCGTCCGGCACATTATTAATACGAAGCAGTTGTCACTGGATTATCTGGTCAGCGAATACGGCAAGACAGCTGGTGAAGTCTTCTTGACGCCAACTGAGATCTACTCGTTGGATTGCCTCGCGCTGTACAAGGGGATCCAATCTGATCTGCACGCATTTGCCCACATCACGGGCGGGGGAATCGCTACTAATACCGCTCGCGTTCTGCCAGACCACCTCTCTGCGACCTTCGATCGGACCACCTGGTCACTGCCGGTGGAGATGGAGTTCATGGCCTCACTAGGCGAGGTTCCGCAGGAGGATATGGAGCGGACCTGGAACTGTGGCATCGGAATGGTGGCTATCGTCGCCCCATCTGAGGCTGATCGAGCCATCCGGAGCCTGGCCGCTAGGGGAATGAAAGCCTGGGCAGCAGGCGTTATAGGGGATAGACAGGCGGGAATTGGCGCCGCTTTGGAAGGTACCTACCGAGGGCGATAAAGTACCTTCCTGACGAATTACACGATAAGGGGGTCTCGCTATGGGCCGAGGCCGTGCGAAAGCTAAGCAGACCAAAGTAGCAAGAGATCTTAAGTACAACTCCCAAGATATGGACCTTGAGCGTCTAGCCAAGGAGCTGCATGGTGAGTCAAACCAGAATGACGATGAGAATGATGACGACCCGTTCGCAGAGGGCAACTACATCCGTCGAGCGTAAGTAATGCGTCCAACTCCCTACGTGGCATCGCTTCGTATCTACGAACCGATGGATGCATTTAAGCCAGTTGATCAACTCCGCTGGAAAGCAATCGCATTGTGGGCTCCCACTGTGAGAGAAGAGCAGAGCCGTGCGCTCGCTCGCACCGTTGCGATGAAGACAACGAGTGCAAAGCCAGATGGTGCACACATTCTAGAAATTGAGGGACGACGTTTCGTCTCACCATGGTCAAGCGGCGTCCGGTCATGGAATGCAATGGAAGATTTCAAAGAGTCTGTTCCGCGACCAATTGCAAAATTCTTCATCCCAACAGAGGTCGATGATTTCTTAACATTTCAAGCGGAAGCGGAAGCACTCGACGATAAAGTCTCATACATTTTGACGGAGACCTGGATGATTCCGCCACGTTGGTTCTCACTCTTCACCATGGATGATGTTGATCGTGGCATCAATGATGATGGTCCGTACACCACTGCGCGCACCTCGATCCGCAAAGCGAAAGAGCGATGCATCTTCACCCACGAGACCGTTGTTCGCGCATTTGGTAATGGTCCGATTGAGGAAGAGATTGCCGATTTGATTGAGTGGATGGATATCTTCCATCCTGAATCAATTGTGGAATTAGATTACGGCGGGTTAGCGTTCTACCTTGACTCCATTCTCCGCTCTGAGGGCGAAGATGGTCTCAACGCAGATACCTCCTTTGAAGATATTCACCTCTCACTCGGTGGGTTGGCCGAAGGCGATGGCAGCCGTGCTGGCATTGGTTATGAGCGTCTTGTTGGACGTTGGCGTAAAGTCGCTGCGCTTGAATCGGCATTTTAAATAAGTAAGAGATTACAGTTGCGCCATGGCGGAGAAAGCAATCAAGCTCGAGGTTGAAGAGCAAGAAGAGCTGTTGCCTCCCCGGGAGGTGGCCAAGCGACTTCGCGTAGTACCTAAGACCGTCTCTCGCTGGGCCGATCAGGGAAAGCTCACACCAGTCTTCCTGCCAAGTGGTCACCGCAGATATCGCGCATCAGAGGTCCGTGCAATATTAAATCCACCGGTGACTGAGATTGCCCCAGTTGAAAAGGTGAAGGGCTCCGAGAAGGCATGACGGTTTCGAAGTTTGATTACGTACTTCTCTTTATCGCAACCTTCACGATAGTCGGATTTCTAACTCCGGTCATGCGGCGAATAGCGATTAACCGCGAAGTATTAGATGCACCAACGACTGCGCATAAGACACATAAGGAAGCGGTGCCATATCTCGGCGGCGTCGCTATCGCTCTCGGCATCACTGTTGTTCCGTTGATCGCTCTGATTTTGAAAAACTATTCAACAAGAACGCTCTGGCTCGATCTATCTATCATCGGACCGGCACTTATTCTTGGGCTGATTGGTCTTTGGGATGATTTACGTAATCTCTCACCCCTTCCCCGCTTTATCGCTCAAACGGTTGCCGGCATCTTTACCGCCGTACTTCTAGTCGTGACAGATACCGTTGGAACGCCAACGAGTTCTCATATTCTGGATGTAGCCATAACAGTTATCTGGGTAGTAGGAATTACTAACTCCATCAACTTCTTTGACAACTTGGATGGCGGAGCCGCGGGTACAGTCGCCGTAACCTCACTTGGCTTGGTTGTGATTGGCTACAACAGCAACCAGTACTTCATCACGGGATTTGCGGCAGTTACAGCGGGTGCGATGATCGGCTTTCTGCTGTGGAATAAGAGTCCAGCACGTATTTATATGGGTGACGCTGGAGCGCTCTTTCTTGGGATTCTTGTAGCTTCACTTACCGTGCGAATTCATCCGCACGCTTCAGGAAAGTATCACTCCTTCGCCGTTCCACTCTTCTTACTTGGTGTTCCTATTCTCGATACCTCGGTTGCCGTGCTCTCACGATTGAAGCGACGACTCTCGCCCTTCCAAGGCGGCCGAGATCACCTCTCGCATCGACTCATTCGGGCTGGCGTCTCCCGCCCAATCGCCGCAGTCCTACTCTGGATACTCTCAGGATTCTTCGCCCTCTGCTCTGTGCTCATCACCATGACCTCCAAAAGCACCAGCAATTTCCTCGTCTGGGTGGCGGCGCTAACCTGGATTTCACTCTTCGGATTCTTCTTGAGCACCGCTGACGCGTAATTGGATTTACTGAACGCTCGCTATCCTATGTCAATGAAAATTCGCAAAGTCCTCGTAGCGCTCACAATCGGCGCACTTCTCGGTGGCATCGCTTCAACAGCGCAGGCCGCATCTGTTACACCACTTCCTAAAGGCGCATCAGCTACAAATGGCTACGGCATTGTCCTTAACGCATCTGCCGCTAAGACCGTTGATATTTGGGAAGATTTCCAATGCCCATTCTGCAACGCGTTTGAGGGGAAGGCTGCGACCTATCTCAACACTCAGATCAAAGCACAGAAGATCAAAGTTGTGTATCACATGCTCAGCTTCATCGGAGCAGAGTCCGTCCTAGCGGCAAATGCTGCCGGTTGTGCTTCAGATGCTGGCAAGTACGTTGAATACCATGGCGCGCTCTTTAAGAATCAGCCCGCTAATGAGAACTCTGGCAAGTGGACTGCGAAGTCGCTCATTGCACTCGGTAAGAGCGTCGGAATCAAGAGCGCAACCTTTGCTTCATGTGTGAATACAAAGAAGTACGCTAAGTGGGTTGCTGCAGTAGAAAATTCTGCATCTGCTGCGAAGATCTCCTCAACGCCTACAGTATTTGTAAATGGCAAAGAGATTGATCGAAACACTGCTTACGGAACTCTTGATGGATTTAAGTCAGCCCTCGATGGAAAGGCAGCTCCAGTGACAACACCGACCTCAGCAGCACCAGCATCAGATGCTTCGAAGTACATCACTGTTACTGGTGCACTTGGAAGTGCCCCAGTACTTGGTAAGCCAATTGGCAAGGCACCAGGCACGCTAGAGATCAAAGATCTTTACGTTGGAGATGGCACAACCATCCTTCCAACTTCTACTCTTACGGTGCATTACACACTCATGGCCTGGTCAACGGGCAAGATTGTTGAATCCAGCTGGAGTAGCGGACAGAAGGCAACATTCCCACTCTCTGGTGTTATTCAGGGCTGGCAGCAAGGCCTCGTTGGCGCAAAGGCCGGTGGACGTCGTCTACTTATCATTCCGCCAGCACTTGGTTACGGCTCAACTGCATCAGGTCCAATCGCTGCAAATGAAACTCTGATTTTCGTAGTAGATACCTACGTAGTTAAGTAGTTTTAGCGAATGAACCACTACGGCTATGTGGCGATGCTCACCTTCACCGTTGTTGGTTCATTCTGGTTAGAGATATTCCTTAAAGTCGGCGTACTTAAGCAGGTGCGCCGACTTTCTCTATCTATCGCCCCGGTCGCCCTTGGTTTCCTACTGTGGGATGCGATTGCGATTCATCGCCATAACTGGTGGTTTGATCCGGCACAGATACTTGGGATATTCGGCCCCTTTCATATTCCGCTCGAGGAGTACCTCTTCTTTCTAGTGATTCCAATCGCCGCAGTTCTTACGATTGAAGCGGTAAATAAAGTGAGGCCCTCACTCTTTAAGCGTGGGCGATAGTTATGTATACCGCCATCACTATCTTCGCCATCATCGATGCGATTCTCTTTGATCGGTTCGTTACTAAGTCACGATTGATAGGCCAGCTCGGATTTTGGGTCTCCTACGCCATCATCTTGCCCTTCCAGTTGATATCTAATGGCTGGCTCACCTATCGAAATATTGTGAACTATGACCACGCTCAGATTGTCGGGCTACGCATCTGCGGTGCCCCGGTTGAAGACCTTGGCTTCGGTTTTGCACTCATCCTGCTTGTACTGAGTCTCTGGTGGCGGCTAGGAAAAGGCTCTGTAAGGGGATAACCCTCGTAATTACCGCACTAATAACTCTGGTCAAGTAGCCTTCACCCTGTACTGAACCCCTCAATTAGAGTCTTAGAGTGAAAGTGTGCCATCGATGTTTAATCGCTTCGCAAAAGCTATCCGCCTCACCCTCATCTTCGCACTAGCAGCGACAGGTATCTCAATTGTCAGCGCGCCAGCAGCGCGGGCGACCGTCACATCACAGTCGTACTCGGTGACAAACATTATTAATCCGCCACCAACCGGATCTTTCTCCGGTTCCTCTGGCGGAGATGGCTACTCGGTTGGCTTCTTTCAGGGTCGCGTATACAACATCTTCCACCATCTTGCAGATTTAACGCTCGCTTGCAAGTACCAGTCGAATGCCGGAGATTGTTATTCAGGCGGCACCAAGGTCATCACTGCGACAAACAGCGGCACCGGTTATGCAACCGGAGATCACTTTCCTACTCCAGGCGGGCCACTTTTTACTATTGATCAGAGCAACGGAATGCTCTACCTCTATACCGTTGATTCGAGGACAGCTACCTTCGGTGTTGTCCAAATCGACATCAATAGTGCATCAAATCCAACTTTCGTGAAATTTACTCCCACAGGTGGAAATGGTGATGTTCACTTTTCAGTAACTGGTGCCGAGAGCGCATATGTTCCCCTTGGCCAGCAGTATCAATATAAGAATAAAATTTACGCTTTCAATGTTGGCGCAAACTTAGATTACATGAGTTACCCTCCCATCGTCCTTCCTCGAGTCACGTCATCTTTAGCAAACAAGATGATGTGTTTCAATATGGATACTCAGGATGTTTGCTCTGAAAATCTTTTCTCAATTGATAATGCTTCTGGAATTTTCAGCAACATTGATATTGGTGGCGGGGGACTTTCCCTTTTCGATCATTATTTAATCACTATGGCTAACCATCGTGTGGATACAGATACATATAGGGTTATCGTGGCATGCACCAATCTCATTGATGATTCGAACTGTTCCAACGCGTGGCCAATAGAACTTCCAAGTGGTGTCAATGGAACACCATTCCCTGTCTTAAGCCCGACTACTGGAGCTACGACTGGATTCTGTTTGGGCGGGTTCGATGGCTCAGTACCACCGGTCTCATCGTGGAAATGTGGAGACTTTCAGAACGGATTCACGAGCACAACAGCACCGGAAGGACTGACCTCGGCTGTGACCTCTTCGTTTGGTTATCCGGCCACAGTGGGAACGCGTCTCTATTTCCCACAGCAGAACGCTGTAACCGTGGCTTGCTATGACTACGCAACTCACGCAGCATGTAGCAACTTCGAGACGGCAAAGTCATTTAGTAACATGTCATTGCTGTACACAATCACCCAAGACCCTACAAATCCAACCTGTCTCTGGGCAAACTCCCATAGTGGCAGCGGTCAGATTCAGAATTTTGACGCTTATACCGGTGGCGAATGCGGAACAAATGGTTCTGTTCTACCGCTCTCAAACATTAGCGTAAATCAACAATGCTTTACGAGCAGCGATACGGTTCTCAACCTCTCCTCGCTCCAGGTCACGCCGGCAACGCCGGCCGCCGCTTATGGTGGTTATGTAACGCTCTTCAATCAGGCAGGCATCATCGTTGATACTGCAACGATTTCCTCAACTGGTTCTGTTGATCTCGCCAGCTTCAATTCTCATATTGGCTTATCGGCTCCGCTCTTTGGAATTCACCTCAAGAAAGGTGCCGATGTTGGGTCACTTTCAAATGTAACAAATGAGGCAATCACCGCAGTATTTAATTACACCGGTGACGCTGAACTCTGTTCAACAAATCCAAATCTGTATGGAAATCCAGTTCCTACAGATCACACCATTAGCTTCGATCCCAATGGTGGAGATGCGCTTTCGCCTTCACCATTTAGTGAGACCATCACCGCTGATGCGGCACTTTCAACAGGAACGCTCACATCTGGTGGGCTCCCAACTCCAACGTGGACCGGGCATAACTTCCTTGGCTGGTACACGTCTGCAACAGATGGTGTCGGTTCTTTGATTGACGTAACGACAGTCCCAACTGGAGATGTCACCTACTACGCGCATTGGTACGACACGACACTAGAAACAGTGACAGTCACCGCAAATAGCGCGGTATACCTTGCCGGCGATCCGTCACCCACGCTTACATCCGTAGTATCGCCTAACGGTGGAGTCACTGATACGCCAACCTGTGCTGCGTACACGAGTGCAGATACAAGTTACAGCACTACTCTTGTTCTTAACTCCTTCCTTGCTGCTGGTACATATGTAATTCACTGTACCGCCACAGCACATTCCGGATTCAGAACCCCAATTCTGATTAACGGAACTCTGACAGTTCAGACTCCATATGTCATCACCTTAGATCCAACGATGGGCGCCTTTGATGGCCATGCAACAGGTGAGACGCTCACGGAAGGAATCGTGTCAGGTAGCAACCTGACCACTGGTTTCTACAATCCTTTCCCAACGCCAACACATGAATTGATGACCTTTGATGGTTGGAGCACTATTCCTACTTGGGATCCGACATATCTAGTTACCGATCTCTCACAGGAGACTCCAACAGGGAACACCACCTATTACGCCCAATGGATTAACAATTCAGTCAGCTCTTATACAGTGACTGCTGATAATCAGAACTTCACAGTCGGTGGAACGGAACCTTCGCTCACTGGAAGTTTCTATCCGCTTAATGCAGGTGCTGAGAGTGGTTTGAACTGTGGCGTATTTGCAAACAGCGACATCCACTACCTAACACCAGTTGTGCTTAGCGCAATCTCGGAACCTGGCAATTACACAATCGCATGTCGTCCAACAAATGACACCGAGAATTTCGGAAATTACCGCATGATCACCGGAATTCTGACCGTTCGAGCTCTTGTAACAGTTCACTTTGATCCTAACGGCGGCGTTATCAGCCCAGATCCGTTCTCCTCAGATGTTTTCTCGGGTGATGCGCTTAGCACCGGCTCCTCGACAGCTGAAGGTCTTCCGCTACCGACCCACGCGGGACCAAATTCGGTCTTTAATGGTTGGTTTACCGCACTTGAAGGTGGAGCTGAAGTAACGAGTTCTACCATCGTGACAACTGCAACCACGTACTACGCACATTGGAGCGAACCTGCTCCTGCCCCAACTGGCCCTGCAATTATCTATAACAAGGATATTCAGAGCGCCAACATCGGTAGCAATGTGGGAACAATTTCAGGTACCAATGTGACCATTCACGTTCCTTACGGAACGGTTATCACGGCGCTGCCATTGAACTTCGCCTTGATTGCTCCAGCAATTGCCTTCGTGGGACCTCTGCTCCAAATCCCTGGCGTTACAACAAATAACTTCACCTCACCTGTTACCTACATCGTGACTGCCCCAGATGGCACAACGAAGTACTACACAGTTACCGTGATTGTTGATCCGGCTCCGGTTGTCACCCCAACTCCGACACCTACGCCAACACCAACACCAACACCAACACCAACTGTTACCCCAACTCCAACCCCAAACCCAGCGCCTGCGACAACAACTCCTGTCCCTGCGCCTCAAGTAACCGTTGGCCCAGTTAAGTCTGGCGATGTCCCTGAGATTACGGCTCGTAATCGCATGGCGCCGCCTTACCAGTACTTCACCATCACACTTCCTACGTCGACTACGACCATTACTCTCACCATCAATGGTGCGCCGGTAGAAGTCACAGTCGAAAACGGCCGTGTCAACCTTCCAGTTCGCGTTGGCCCTAAGGATGAACTCATTGTTACTGCAAAGGATGGTGATTCCGAGGCGACGAAGATCACCGTTCCTTACAGCAATGACCGCGTTGTAATCGCCAATGTGAACTTCGACTTGGCTTCATATGACCTCACGCCAGCGGCTATCAAGATTTTGAAGCGCGTTGTTGCCGTCATCAAGTCACGCGGATACACATCTGTTGCTCTTAACGGCCACACCGATAACAACGGCGCTGGCAGCTATGACAACAAGACACTCTCACTTAACCGCGATAACGCCGTCATGGCGTATCTGGTCTCACACCTTCCTAATGTCGAACTCACCTTCGTCAAGAAGTGGTTCGCAGATACAAATCCTTTGGTCTCCAATGACACAGAGGCAGGACAGGCGAAGAACCGTCGCGTGGAGATTGCTGCGAAGTAATCAGTAAATAGTAAGTAAGGCCCTCGTACCGAAAGGTGCGGGGGTCTCTTACTTTGCCGAGCGAATCGCTGCGGAGTAGCGCTTGATTAAGTTGATATAGAAGAGCGGTGCCTTTGTAATGTAAGCAATCTTGAAACGTGCCAGCGCCTTTGCCTGCCACCAGAGACGCTGGGCTGGAGAGAAGTTTTCGAATCTTTCGCGGAGCAAAACCTGGGCATCCCAGGTCTTTACTGCGTGATAGAAGCGGTTTCTGGAGATCTCTTGTGGTTGCCATTCACTCTCCTGGAAAAAGAAGAGAAAGCGTCGACGGTGTCGAAAGGTGACATCTTTAAATTCCCTCGCATGGTTGATGCGCAACCCATCTCGAAGTGCAATGGTGTGGAAGATGAACTCAATGGGGGCGAAATCCATCTCTGATTGATCGTGGGAAGAGACGAAGTTGGCGACAGAATTCAGAAGTTCGCTGCTGAATCTTGCTACACAGACCATCGCTCTTGCCCATGGTTGGGGCAGCAAGTGAGTTGGGGAGAGTCTGGCATCAGGCCATGGTTCAAACCGGGAATCTCGTATGTAATGTAATTTGCGTGCTAGGCAATCTGATTCCGTAAAGCGCTTGTTAAGTAAATCGAAGACCTCAATAACGGGTGTGAAGACGTCATATTCCACTATCCAGATGTAGTCGTAGTCCTGCTTTACATGGGTAAAGAGATAGAGCGCCTTCTCCCAGGCGCAGACTTGGGATACCTTGGGATTTGTTGGATTCATTCGACTTAAGCCGGCCGCCAGGCAGAGCTGATCGTCGACTTGGTAGATGCCGTGGCTAATCGGAGCACCAGCAATAGCAGTCTGCGAGTCAACGACCGTGTAGAAATCCATACCAAAGTCAGCGACGCGAGCATAGAACTCTGATTGCTCGGGTTGGTAATGAGTTGTCACCAACGCAACTGCAATTCTTGGCACACTCACTTCGCTATCTTAGAACGGATTTTGACTCCTACGCTCATGCCATACCTGCTTGCCGGTAGTTACTATTACGGTATGAACAGCTGGCCATTATTTATCTCGGTTTTTCTCGCCTGTGCCGTAGAGGCAGTAGAAGCGACGACTATCGTCTTGGCTGCTGGAACTGCGCGTGACTGGAAATCTGCACTTCAAGGAACCAGTTCTGCTTTCGTACTACTGGCAGTGATTATTGCTGCCATTGGTCCATCGATCTCAAGCCTTCCCATTGATTCATTACGTCTCTTTGTTGGAACGCTCTTACTTGTCTTTGGCCTCCAATGGGTGCGAAAAGCAATCCTTCGAAGCAGCGGATATAAGGCTCTTCACGATGAGGAGGCAATTTTCCAAGAGGAGTTAGCGGCCGCGCGCAAAGCAAAAGAAGGTAAGCGCTTTGGAGTTGCAGATTGGTATGCCTTTACCCTCTCATTTAAGGGTGTTCTGCTCGAAGGTTTAGAAGTTGTCTTTATCGTTCTGACCTTCGGAACAATTCAACATAATGTTGGCGTAGCCTCCCTTGGCGCACTTATTGCCGTCGTTATCGTCGTGATCGCGGGAGTTGCACTGCGCAAGCCGCTGGCGCGAGTTCCCGAAAACACCATGAAGTACATAGTTGGCGTCATGCTCACCTCATTTGGAATCTTCTGGGGCGCTGAAGGAGCAGGAGTGAAGTGGCCGCACACTGATGCAGCACTCCTTGTCATAGTTCCGTTTGTTCTGTTGATTTCCTCCGCGATGATTCTCCTCTTGAAGTCAATGAAGTCACATGAAGCCCTGGTCCTTGAGAGTAGCTCGGCACTTGAATCTCATGCCGTGGATTTCGATGAACTGGACTCTGAAGCAATACTTGATGACCGCGGGCTTTGGAAATTAGCAAAGGACTTTGGCTACTTTTGGTATGACTTCCTCATTGGTGATGACATCATCGGCTTTGGAATCGTTATCGCCGGACTTGAGGCGACAAATATCTTGGTGCATTCTGGTCACAATGGCTGGTGGGCGATGCCATTAGCAGTAACAATCTTGCTGCCGGTGAATTTATTAAGGGTCATTCGGAAGTAAAGTTTCTACGCACGTAGGGGTAGCCCCTGAAAGGCCACTGATTGATTAAATAGGCAGCGAGCTGAGTGCGAAATTATGGCATGGAATCTCGCCGTATTCGAAGAGCGCTCATACCTGCGGCTGGCAACGGAACTCGCATGGGAGCCATGACCCGCGCCATTCCTAAAGAATTGCTGCCCTTGGTAGACCGTCCCGCCCTTGATTGGATTATCACTGAATGCCTGGAGGCGGGTGTCGCCGAGATAGCCATCATTACATCTGAGTATAAGAAGCCGATATTTCAGCGCCATCTCCATGGCTACTTCCCAGAAATAACATTTACCTACATCATCCAAGAGAGCGCGAACGGTTTAGGCGGGGCAATTCTCTGTGGTGAGCAGTGGGCCGGTACCGACGCCTTCCTGGTTCTACTTCCGGATGACCTAGTGCTAAATGAGAATATCTCTCTAAAGCTCACAGAAAATTACGAGGAGAATGGGCGATCGGTAATCTCACTAAGCCAGAGCCCGGAAGAGCTGTTAGAAAATTACGGAGTCGCTGCGGTGCAGATCCCTGATGTCGGCCAAGTAATTGTTACTGATCTGGTCGAAAAGCCGCGGCGGGGAAGTGCCCCTTCGAATTTCAGTGTGAATGGGCGCTATTTATTGACCTCTGATATTTGGGCAGCCCTGAAGAGTCCAAATAATTTTCAACTTGGAGAAATACAACTCACACCTGCCTTGGCAACGGTCGCCAAGAGTTCTGGTCTATTTGGCGTTGAAACCACTGGAATTCGTTGTGACTTAGGAAATCCACCTAGCTGGCTGCGCTCGAACAACCTCTTCGCTCGAAGTCTGGTGAATAGCCCCGAGGGAATCAAATAGGGAAGGCGACTTTGAGAACAACATAGCCATCTACATTGGAGAGGCTCCAGGCACCTGAAGAGATGAAATCGAAGTTCTGACTGCCAAGACCCGAAATTAACTTTTTGCCCTTTTGTAACGGGCTGCCATCATTTTTCATCTCCAGATGATGATGGGTTGGAGTGCTATATAGATTCACTAATATCTTCTTCGCCGCCCCGTGGCGAAACGCATTTACGATTCCGTCTTGTACGGCCGCAGCTATTCTCGAACGATGCTCCAGCGAGATTCTGGATTGGTCGACATCTTCCAAATCAAGTTCTATCTCCACGAGAGCTCGCCACGGAGAAATGTAATCGATTAGGCGATCTTCGAGGCTCCAATCATCTAAATCTCCTTCAACCTGTAACGATTCAATGAAATCTTGCAACTCCTCGTACACAATGAGGCGCGCATTTGATCGAGCAACTTCGGAATGAGAATCCAACATCGATTCCAATTGCAGCGCTTTCGCTTGAGCAGCTCCATGGACCAGTTTGGCCCACTCTCGCAAAAGAGTCACTACTTCGCCTTTCACAATCTTGTTCTCGTATTGATCGTGCATCAAATCAGTAAAGAATGCCTCATCGAGCTCTCGTGATTGCATTCTTCCCGCCTGAAAGAGAAAGAGGTAGCCACAAACAAGGAAATACAGGTAAAAGGAAACCAAAGACTCTAGGAAAGAGAAATGAAATACAGCAAAGCCTGGTCTTAATCGCGAGAACGAGAGAAAAAGCCATCGAGTGAGAAATAATTGAAAGATGCCAAAGAACAGGAATTGAACCCAAGGAGGTATCCCTCTAATTTTAATAAACTTTTGAATCACCAGTGAGAGAAAAAAGATAAGGGTAATCACAGCAGCATATAGAAACTGAAGTAGAGATGCTCTCAACCCTAAAACATCCACGTAAATTGAGCCGAATAAAAGCACCGCAAAAAATGGATTAATTGTGAGGAATTTGAGGGATTTGATTGAATAAAAAAGAAACGTTCTTCTCTGTCCCGATTTATGAGAATGGTCGTGGTAATCGGATGCGACAATCTCAGAATTAATCAGGATATCGTGTGAGAAATTCCGAATCTTTTCGGCACTAAAATTCCCGCTATCGACGTTATTGAAGATTGTGGAGAGTTCTCCTCTAATATTGCCTTCGACACTCTCTTTGATTCGCTTGATTGATTCCTCTTGAATTAACGCGATTCGCGTCTCATGCACTCGCTGCGCCTCTATCAGCTTCTCTGTGCGGAAGAATCTTCTTGCAGAACTCTTTACTTTCATCGCCAATATCGTCCAGGCAGTTACCCAAATGACATTCCTTGAGAAATGGAAAAACAAGCCAACGGAATCATGTATCCAGATGTTAGGCGCAACCGTGATTGAGAGAAGAGTTCCTAAACTGGAAACCATTATTGAGATTACTAGCGAATTTCTAAAGCACCTTCGCCATTTGAGTCGATCGAAAATTTCGTGTGCCCCAACAACAAGAAAAACCACGAAGGTAAAACCAGAAACCCCTCTGAGCACCCAGAATCGTTGATAATGAGATTCGACTCCGAAGCCCAAGATGGCGAGCGGGTATAACGGCAGGACAAGAGTAAAGAAATCAAATTTGTTACCAGAACGCGATTTAAAGAGCGAACCTAAACTGTACTCTCGGTCGAGGGGTTGCCGCGCTAAAGGTCTGCCTACAATACACCTACTAACTTCGGTAGAAGAACCACCATATTAGCAAACAAGTTCTTAAGAATGATGACGATGATCAAGAGCGTCAATTTTTCCGCTCAGTTCAAAGAACTTGCGAGTGAGCAAAACGCGCTGATTTGAGTCTCCAGCAGCGGGAATCTCAAGTTTCTTGGCTAAACGTGAGATTGCATTCTCGCATGACTTCACCACGATGCTCCGCTTCCTAGCTATTTCAACATTTGAGTGTCCGGAAGCGATGAGTTCAAGAAGTTCATAATCGGAGTTACTTATCTCAACCTTCTGATCCGACTCCAGCTTGTTAACATAAAGATTCGTCGAGGGGACTTCGGGCATCCGCACCATACGAATTGAATCGACTATTGCAGACTCCAAAACCTCGAACTTTGTGACTGAGGTTTTTGGTAGAAAGAAACTCGTTGTAGTCAATCGAGCCGGAATACGAAGAAATCTTGGGTCTTTAATTGTGCTGCAGAAGATGATGCCAATCATTGGGTGCTTAGTACGCATATTTGCGGCTAAATCGATTCCACTTGGCCCAGCGCCTAAATCGATATCGAGAATAGCGACATCCGGTCTGATTCGATTGAAGTATTCCATACCAGTCATAGCGTCAACGGCGGTACCGGTGACACCATATCTGCGGGCATTCAACATATTGGCCATGGCGGTCAAGAGGATTCGGTCGTTCTCGACGAGAAGTATCTTGGGATTTGAAACTAACTCTTCAAGTGTTCTCATGGGAGAAGAGTCCCCTAATTAGGCGGAGCGTTCAATACCTTGGGAGCATTGAAGGGGCTATCCCCTAGTGAATTCTTGGGACCGAATTCTCGTAATTTTCCATTAAGGATTAGCCCCTCACTTTACTCACATTCCAACTTACCTAAAATTCCCCTTCCTAAGATTCGGTAAACAGCGAGAGCGCAGGATGCTACTGGCCTTAGAAAAAGCGAGGATTCGAGTGAAGAGCGATTCAACGTTTCTGCCATTCCACTCTAATGACACCAGATGGCGCAACTTTGCGGTATCGACTGAACTTCTACGGTTGATCGCGAGCGGAGCGGACGAGAGCGAGCTGTTGCAATGGACGCTCGATGTGGCACTTGCTGACTACCGCGTCCAGACACTGTATCTAATTCGTAAATCAGAATCGGGTAATTGGGCCGTCTCCTGGAGCCCCGCTGCCACCGGTGAGATCGACTTCAATCCAGAATTTCCCATTAGCGATACTCATGCACTATCCCAGGCCTTCGAAACTGGCTCCTTGGGAATTTCCAAGACGACTGGTGAACTCTTTGAAACAGTCAAGATGACGAACCCATCGGGCACCCCCGGACATGACTCCTTTCAACTTCTACTTATCCCACTTATCGGAAATCTCGTAGTTCAAGAGGTATTGGTTGGATTGATTCCGAATGAGCCAATCTTCGAACCGGCAGATATCGAGCTGTTATCGACGCTGCAAGTCCTTCTCTCAAACCATCTCATTGAGAAAGATAGCGCGCTAAGCGCCTTGAAATGACCACGCAGACTCGCCCCCAGGGTCTTAGCATCATTGTTCCGGCTTACAACGAGGAGCGAACCATCTGTCGAGTCCTATGTGACTTGATTGCGCTTCAACCAGATTTTCCGATGGAGATCATTGTCTTGAGTGATGGCTCAAAAGATCGAACTTCCGAAATTGTGCTAGAGCCGCGTCACATCTTCAATGTTCGTTTCGTCGACAACAAAGTGAATCAAGGCAAGGGCAATGTGGTCAGACAGGGAATTGAGATGGCAACGAATTCCCACGTTTTAATCTTCGATGCTGATCTCGAATACTTTGCATCAGATATTCCAGCGATGTTCAAACCTATTCAAATGGGACTTGCCAATGTTGTATTTGGCTCGCGTAATCGTGGCATTAACACCATGCAACCCTCGTTTATCTTCTCACTAGGCCGCACAGTAATGACTCTTTATATGAACATACTCTTCGGATCTGCAATCACGGATCTTCACACCTGTTTCAAGCTGATCCCAGTTGAATATCTCTTGAACGGTGATCTGAAGGAGAATGGTTTTGGTTTAGATACCGAGATGACCTGCTTGCTACTAAAAAATCGGGTACATCCTTTTGAAGTCCCAATCACTTATGTTGGGCGGACGGCAGCTCAAGGAAAGAAAATTACTAAACGCGATGCTCTTATCTGCCTAAAGATCATTACCGTAAAAAGATTTAAGAAATCAAAGGGAGTTGAACCTTATGTCTCCGTTTGATTTCTCGCCATTTAGTCATCGGCGGGCGTATGCCTGGCGCCCCGTAACTTTGCTCTCTCTTTTTTTGCTGGTCTTGATTCCTGCTGTGCCAGCTTCCGCGACGCCTCCGCGCGCTCAGAAGGTGCTGGTAATGACTGTTCCTGTCGGCGATGTGACTGTAACTAAGAGCTTCCCCGGAGAAGTCATTTCGGCTGGAGATGTGTTTCTATCTCCGAAAGTCTCTGAAACCATTCTTGCCATCAAGGTAGTGGTTGGCGATAAAGTGCGGATTGGCCAGACGTTAGCGATTCTCGACAATCAGATTGAGACCCGGAAAGTAGCTGCCGCTCAAGCCAATCTAAGCGCGGCAGAACAACAATTGAAGAATTCTCAGACGCAGTTTGCAAAGCAGAAGGCCATTCTGAATTCACAACTAGCAACGCTCAAAGTGACACTGACAGGTCTTCAAGCACAAGTGAAGGCGGCGGAAGTTAATCAAGCCAATAATGCGCCCGTGTATCAAGTTGCAGTAGATCAGGCAACCTTCAATGTGCAGTCTGCAAAGTCGCAAAATCTCATTAAGGCGTTGAATTATCAGGCAGCGGTCGACACTGCAAGCAATAATTTAGACCAGGCGAAGAAGTTGGCTAGTGCCTACCAAAATTTAATGAGTGATCCGACCACTGTCGATACCTTGGTGCATTCGGGGAATCCAAGTGCTGCCTGTCAGGTATTCGGTTTAACCGGAGCCTCCTGCACCTCTTCTGCAGTCTCAAATTCCTACAGCACCTTTCTCTCTGTCATGACAAATTTGAAGAATGCGAACTTGGCCCTGCAAACCGCGGTAAAGCAGAGGGAGATAAACCTCTCCGGTGATAACGCCCAGATTGTTACTCTGAACTCGGCGCTATCAAATGCGGTCAATGCCCAGATAATCGGCTCTGCAAAAGATGGACAAGTTACCGCTCTAGCAAATCAAGCAGTTGCAAACTTAAATTCACAAATTGATGGACTTAAACTTCAGATGAATTACACGGATATAGTCCAAGACTCTTCATCGCTACTTGCGGCAAAACTCGAATTCAAGTTAGCGAAAGAAAATCTCGCTGCCACCGTTCTCACTTCTCCTGTGAACGGAATTATCGGATCAATAAATAATATCGTGGGGCAGACACCATCGTTGGTGAAATTTCAATCTGACGGTGAGAACTCCGGCATGTTTGTAATTACTGCGGTGAGCGACTATCAAATAGTTTCTTCAGTCGAACTAAAAACGGGTAGTCAACTTCGTCAGAATCAAGGCGCGACCTTTGAGTTTGCTTATCCTGCCAAGTTCGTCCTGAGAGGCACTATTTCTGAGATGAAGACTGCGCCGCCCACGTTCAAGCATCCATCTCGTACGATTTTGACCTTCAACTTAGATAAGTCATCACCAGATATTTATCCAGGTGAGAGTGGGACGGTTTCGGTATCTGTGATTGGTGCGCGTCATGTTCTCCTCGTCCCAAATAAGGCGCTCCTAAGAACGGCAAACAACTTCTTTTACGTTATGAAGCAGACAATCGTCAAAGGAAAGACGAAGTTTGTTAAGACTCGAGTCCAGGTTGGAGCACAAGGAAATGTCTCTACTGAGATTACCTCCGGCCTTACTGAACAAGATCAGATTCGGGTGACTTTCTAATGGGCAAGAAGAAGGAAGTTAGCGGCCAGGACTGGAGCGGTTCGACTGATGAAGGCTCTCCGAAAAATTTGAGCCCAGATGAGTTGGCTGAAGCCAGTCACTCAACGAGGAGATTGCTCCGCACCCGCCCAAAGAGCGTCATTACCCTTGCAGTTATATTTGGAATCCTTCTTGCCGGATTTTGGGGACCACAAATTGGGCGTGAGATTGGTATTCCAATCGATCCAGCTACTTATGAGGCTGTCTTCTTCCAGAACCCAGAGATTGTTGGCACTGGCCTCGTTGCAGGGGATCTCGTTGTTTTTGGGATAACAAATGGCTCACGAGCTGCCCAAACAATTACTTGGACGATGGCTTCAGGAACCACTGTGATTCATCAGGGAGTCGTGAATCTTGCTCCGAACTCACAACAGCTCGTTGCACAAACTTCTGATGGCGCTGTTGCAGGCGATCGACTTTCAATCGGAATATCAGGCCTAGCAAACCCCATCACGGTTGAGGTTGTTGGAGAGTGAAGCAGATCGTCATTGTTTCAGATGCCATTGCGCCGTGGCACGTTGGGGGCAAAGAGGAGCGTTTAAGACAACTTGCCGCGGATTTTCGCAACGAGGAGTTAGAACTTAACTTCGCGACCATGAAGTGGTGGGAGGGAAGTGCCCCTACTAATCACTTGGCTCTCTGCAAAAAATATCCGCTTTATACCGCGAGCGGGAAGCGAGCAACAATTCAGGCAATCAAATTTGCTTTCTCATGCTTAAAACTCTTCCGAGTGAAGGCCGATCTCATCGAAGTGGATCAGATTCCATTTTTACAAATCTACGCTGTGTGGCTTGTTGCCCGAATCCGACGAATTCCCTTCACAGTTACTTGGCATGAAGTCTGGGGCAAGGAGTATTGGCAGGAATATTCTCCAAGGATTGCCGCGATTGCAGCCCTCATTGAGCGCATAGCGATGATGCTACCAGACCAAATAATTGCAGTATCTAATCTGACAGCTGATCGTCTGAAGGAAGCAGGAGTGCGCCAATCTAAGATCACGACGATCGAGGCCTCATTAGATGTGGATAATCTCAGCCATTTTGATACCGCTCTTCCGGGGCATGATTTGCTCTTTGCGGGACGACTTATTGAACATAAGCGAGTGGATGTTCTGATTCGAGCTGCAGAAATTGTAAGCAAACATCATCCGAAAATTTCATTTGGAATAGTGGGCGATGGCCCAGAGCGAGAATCGCTCGAGCGTCTCTCTCACTCAATCGGTTTATCGAAAAACATCATCTTCCATGGCGAATTACCTGAACGAAGTGATGTCATTGGCTTGATGAAGAAATCCCGAGTATTTCCGAGCGCCTCTGAGCGAGAGGGATTTGGACTAGCTGTGGGAGAGGCGTTAGCCCTAGGAATGCAAGTCAGCGTTGCTGATCATCCTGATAATGCCGCTGTCGATTTTGTGATTAATCATCCGCGCGGCAGAGTTCTTGAGGAGAACACGCCAGACGCACACGCTGAAGCGATATTAGAAATGCTGGATTTCGAAGCCGATCACTCAGTGCTCTCCTCAAGTATCAGTCATTACAGAATGTCGGAACAGTATGAGTCGCTCTGGAAGAAGCTTATTAAGTGAGCCCATCCATCTCAGTTGCCATTTGTTCACTGAACGGGGCACAGCGTCTACCTGAGACGTTGCGGAGGTTACGGGAACAAATTGGTGACGAGACTGCGCTGATTGTGGTTGATGATGGATCGACAGATTCAACTTCAGAGATCGCAAAGAGTTTTGGGGCGAGAGTTGTACGCCATGAGGAAAATATGGGGTTCGGGCAGGCGAGAGAATCTGCACTTCTTAACTGTGATACCGACGTCTTAGCCTTCATCGATGATGAATGCATCGTGGGTGATGGTTGGTTTATAGAGCTTGAAAGTGAGTGGAAGGCAAGACTTCCAGGGCTAGTAGCACTCGCTGGTCCAATCCACTTACGTGGCAACACCGTGATCTCGAAGTATCTCTCGAGAAATAATCCCTTCCTGCCTATTCGAAATACAACTTCCAGCGGGCGCTCATTCAAGACTCGGCTTATTCGGTACTTTCTGATGAAACAGGACCTTTCAAATGGGTACATAGAGTCTGCTGGAAATGGAAACCTCTCGCTTAATGTTCGTTTTGCCCGCGCCCTTGGAGGGTATGACATTTCGTTGGCCGCTGGTGGCGAGGATGACGATATCTGTCGGCGGATAACTGCTCGCTACGGGGAAAAGGCGATTTACTTCAGTTCCAATGTGCAGCTGACCCACTACTCACATGATCAATTATCGGAAGTCCTTCATCGTAGCTTTCGTTATGGGAAGACCTCGGGCCGTAAATGGCGATCCGAATCAGGGATACCAACATTTCTTCCGATCCCATCTCTTCTAGTTGTGAGCGCTGTCATTCTTGCAGCACTCGCGATTCCATTAAAAATTGCTCTGCCAGTGGCTCTCGCACCTCTCTTTGCAAGTCTCCTCTCTCGACCAATTTCGACTTGGAGATTTGGACATTTTTTCATTGATCCTTGGGTGAGGTTGGGGGTAGAAACTGCCAATAATGTTGGCTTTCTATTCGGGTATGCAGAAGTAGTCGAAAGAGATGAGACCCAACTCAAGTTCTCTGGCAGGAAAAGTTTATGAAACGGGCAGAGGTAGTACCACTCAGATATCGCCTAGCCATCTCAGGTATTCCGGTCGTGATGCTCACCGCAGGACACCTCCTTGGCTCAAACTTCTTCTTGAGCGCAATTAACATCGTACTCATCTGCACACTTCCTGGTTACGCAATCCTCTTTGCACTTGGACTCAATGTGAAAGCAGGATTCACCAATCTCTTCCTCTCAATTGTTGGATCGCTCTTTGTCATCGAGGCCTTCTTCGCTGGATTCTCAGTACTGCTGCATAGACTCGGCTTCAATCATTCCTTCACCACCAGCTTGGTGCTGATTGTTGAGTCCATAACTCTGGCCTTAAGTGCTCTGTTTCTCTCAGGAAATCGCCATATTCAACGTGGCCTACAAAGATTTATTCGAAGAGAGCTACTGAGTGGAAATGTCGCTACGGCACTCACATTTCTCTTGATTCCTGGCGCATCCCTCGTTGCAGTAACACGATTAAATGAGCGAAACGACTCTCGAAGTGTCGGGATATTTCTTTATCTCGCTATCGCCCTCTATCTATTTATGATCTCAAAGGCAGTAATTCGACGCTCAATCTTCCTGCACTACGCACTTTTCTATTTAACAACCCTGGCCATTCTTTTTGGTTCAACTTTCCGGGGTGACGGCGGGTTCTGGGGATATGACATTAACGCCGAGTATGCGGTTGCGATTAGAACATTGACTGAGCAAAATTGGCTGCCTCTGAGTACTTCTGCTGCCTACCATTCCATGCTTTCAATCACGGTTCTTCCCGCAGTGCTATCCGTTGCGACCAAGTTGAGTCTCACCGTCATCTTCAAAGTCTTTTATCCATTGCTTGCGCTCGATGGTGAGCTGGTTAATCTCGGCCAAATCGTCCGAGAAGCCCAGGTCCAACATGCGGTCGGCTTCGTCCACCACCAGGAATTGCACCTGGTCCAGTTTGATTTGCATAGAACGCTGCAGGTCCAGCAAACGGCCAGGCGTTGCCACGACCAGGTTGGCGTTTTGCAGCTTGGCGATTTGCAACTGGTAAGGCATGCCGCCCACGATGTTGGCAACGCGCAAGCCACGGCAATGCTGCACCAGGTCAATCGCGTCATGGGCCACTTGCTGGGCCAGTTCGCGCGTGGGGCACACAATCAGCGCGCCAGGGGTGGGCGCCTTGAAGTTGCGGGGGTTGGTGGGGTCCTTGCGCTTGGCACGCTTAGGGGGTGCTTCGCCTTTGGCGGTGGCTTCGGCTACGGCTTTTTCGTATTCCTGGCGCTCGGCTTCTTCTGCGTCTGCGGCTTGCTTGAGCAAGGTGTGCAGCACGGGCAGCAAGAAGGCG
>CAINVP010000062.1 GCA_903854185.1 uncultured Actinomycetes bacterium | reverse complement strand
GTACCCCGAACCCTTCGCCTCGATGAGTTCATCCGCTACTACATTGAACACCAGGTCGAAGTTATTGTTCGCCGTACCAAATTCCGCTTAGCTGAGCGTGAAAAACGCGCTCATATCCTCCAGGGTTACCTCAAGGCCCTTGATGCCCTTGATGCGGTCATTGCTTTAATTCGTGCTTCTAAAACTCCAGAAGAGGCTCGCACTGGATTGATGAAGTTACTTGATGTTGATGAGATTCAAGCAAATGCAATTTTGGATATGCAACTGCGCCGTATTGCAGCCCTGGAACGTCAAAAAATCAACGATGAGTACGAAGCCTTGATGGCAGACATTGTTGTACTTAATGAAATTCTTGCGAGCGAAGTGAAGCAACGCGAGATCATCAAAACCGAACTTCTCGAACTCGGTGAGAAATATGGCGATGAGCGCCGCTCTCAAATCATTCTTGCTGAGTCAGATCTCTCTGTTGAAGATCTAATTCCAGATCAAGAGGTTGTTGTAACTATTACACGTGGTGGATATTCCAAGCGCACAAAAGCTGATCTCTACCGCGCACAGCGCCGGGGCGGCAAAGGAGTGAAAGGTGCAGCGCTCAAGCAAGATGATCTCGTAGATCACTTCTTTACCGCTTCAACCCACGACTGGTTGCTCTTCTTCACAAATAAAGGTCGCGTCTATCGCGCCAAGGTTCACGAGCTTCCAGATGCTGGACGTGACGCTCGCGGTCAGCACGTTGCGAATCTCCTAGCTTTCAAACCAGATGAGGTAATTGCACAAGTAATCTCTTTGCGTGAGTACGACCCAACCCATTACCTAGTTATTGCGACCAAGACTGGAATGGTGAAGAAATCTCCTTTGACAGAGTACGACTCACCTCGCGCAGGTGGATTAATTGCTATCAATCTAAAGCCAGAAGATGAAGTTGTCTCAGCCGCACTCATTACAAATGAAGATGAGATTCTGCTTGTAAGTAAACATGGCATGTCACTGCGCTTTGCAGCTAAAGAAGAGTCAATCCGCTCCATGGGCCGTTCCACCTCTGGAGTTATCGGAATGAAATTCCGTAACGATGATCAACTTCTCACCATGGCTTCAATTTCCGGCTCGTCACCTGATCACTATGTACTTACTGCGACGGATGGTGGGTACGCCAAGCGAACCCCACTTGTTGAGTATCGCGAGCAAGCCCGTGGCGGATTAGGCGTGAAGGCAGCCAAGATTGATGAACATTCCCGCGGAACTTTGGTTGGAGCCATGATTGTCTCCCCGAGTGATGAGATTCTGGCAATCACTTCAGGTGGCGTAGTTATCCGCACCGCCGTTGAAGAGATTCGGGAGACCAGTCGAGATACTCTCGGAGTTCGCCTGGTAAACCTAGATGAGGGCACCTCAGTGGTCTCAATCACCCAAGTAAAAGATGTAGTTACTGAGGAGATTTTGGGCTAATCCCCGAAGTCGGGTAGCCTCGGTCACTCGCAAGACACCCAGAAAATGGGCCTGTAGCTCAGCTTGGTTAGAGCGCTTCCCTGATAAGGAAGAGGTCGGAGGTTCAAGTCCTCCCAGGCCCACGAGATTGCCAGATTTCCGTACCTGAACTCCTTCAGATAAGGTTCGGATT
>CAINVP010000061.1 GCA_903854185.1 uncultured Actinomycetes bacterium | reverse complement strand
GTGGTGAGGGCAGGTGATGGCGTGAAACGCACAACCGCGTTAACAACTGACTTCTCTAGGAGGTCATTCACTTCGGCAGCGATCGCGCCAATAGCTTCATCGATTGTGTAAGCAAAGCGATGTGACCCATTTCCGCCTCGTGCGAGCGCTTCCAAAATCTTCTCGTCATAACCGGTGCCAAGACCGATAGTTGAAGTTGTGATCTTGTTCGCGGCATGGGTTGTGGCGACCTGACTAAGAATCTCCGGATCACGTTCTCCGGCATTGGCATGACCGTCAGAGATCAAGAGCAGCGTGGCACCAGCATTGGTTGCCACCCGGCCAAGTTCGCGAAGACCCATCGTGTAGCCAGCGGAGATATCGGTACTTCCACCAGTCTGCATCTGGCGAACAACGCTCTTTAGGGCAGGGAGATCGTGGTTGGCCATCGTGCGCATTGGGGAGACAATCAACGCTTGGTCATCGAAGGCGACCAGGCCAAAGGAATCCTGTGGGGCAAGGCGATCGATGAGCTTAAGGATTGATTCCTTTGCGGACTCAAAAACTGGCCCATTCATCGAACCACTTCGGTCGAGGACGATTTGGACTGCCTGACCTTGGCGGGCCTTTGCCGCATCCGTGATCGGGGCGGTCATGTCGAGCATCAAGGTGACCTTCTCTGTTGATTCAAGAGCTACAAGGTCAATATCGAGGATTGCTTTTACGTTCATGGTCTTCCTTTCGGTTGGAAATCAAGGTGGCCTCACCCAGAAAGCAGTTTTGGGGTGGCAAAATCCATCGAGCTGGCGAAAGTTTCTCTTTTCAACCGGAGAAGGTTCATGGCCCTTTGTGTAGCGGGCGGGATAAAGCGTTAGAGGGCAGGACCGATCGATAGGTGGCTAGGGCGTGCTCTCAGTGACATAACCCCAATGTATCGGGGGGTACCGACATTTATCGCAAGATTACTTAATCAGGCATTTTCTTTTACTAAAGTTCCATCTTCAACAAACATTTTAGCCAATTTGGTACAGCGCATTCTATACTTTTTCTTGCTATTTCCGGATGGCCACCATTCCACGTTTCCCTTGCTTATGTGAAGTTCACCTAACTTGGTATTCCCCGACTTCACGATAAATTGGACATCGGAATTCATGATTTGCTCTTTAGGCAATCGCATATGAATCTTATGAGCCATTCAAATTCTCCCTTAATTTCAGTTTGAAAGTTTAGCCCTATCACTGGTGAAATGATTCGAAATAGTGGAGATGTTGAATTATCAGAAGAGCATTACGTTCAATTGCAACTTTCCTTCGACCATCCCAGCAAATTCAACTTTCGGACTTTCCGCTTCTAGAATCAAGAAAACTACATGCACCCCAAGAATGCAATTTGACTCGTTGCGATCCGCGAATCAGTAGAAAAAAGAATTAGACCTTTTTGATTTGGGATAAGGGAAATCGGATCAGACTTAGCAGCATAATTACCTGAACTTAGGGAGAAATTATAAATAACCACTCCGTCTTTATCAAGCAGTGAAAATCCGGCATCAACCCTGCATGCTCTCTTAACTTCGACCAACATAGCATGACAAACACTGCCATTCCCTGAAAACAGGTAACAAGTGGCATCCTTCGCATATTTAGAGGAGTCAGTCCATTTGTATGCGACGTTTGCATCGGAATTTGCAGTGAAGCCGGCTGAAACCCAGGAACTATCCGCTGCCACGGATTCTTCGGAGGTTGTCGAGTTGTTCTGTTGATTCGAGGTGCATCCCGTTAAGAATAATACGAAAACAGATATTCCAATCCACAGGATCGTAAACTTTGTTTTCGAAGTATATTCAGACATGAGTTGAGTATTGCACTAAAACCGAGAAGTTGGTGTTAATTCTTCATTTAATTATGAATTTTGCATAACGATATCTGCCTCAGATTTAACAAGAATGCCTGATTCAAGTCCATTACTGTGTTGAAAACTTTTCGAAACGGGTTGCCAATCTATCCTTGTCGGGCTGGTCAGCTTTATCAACTGGTAATCGAATTTGTACAAGATCCATTTCCTTAATGCCATGTTGGAGCATTGGTCCATCATTTTCTTCCAAGATGTCTTTTCGTACGTGCACAATAAAGTCAGGATCGATTCCTAAAATATTCATGTCATAGGAGGCGTGGTGGATTTTACAAAGACTCAATCCGTTTGTGACGGAAGTCGAAGAGGACTCTTCGCTATCGGGAGTTATGTGCGCAGCATCAAGCAACCGACCGTGAGCAAGACTACAGATAGCACACTTCGTCTCATATGCAATTAGCACTCGACTTCTGAATTCGGGCTGATGGAGGCGCTGTTTCATTATTCTCTGCGCGTATCGCTTCTCAAGTGAAGAGTTTGATTTGGCGGCCGATGCTAGCGCGAGATCAGGAGCAATGTAACAAAACTTTTGTTCCGGAAAATCTCTAATTACATACACCTTATAGGGAATATAGCCACCGGATTCAGTTTTCTTAAACCACAACAACGGAATTTGATATTCCATTGCGGCTCTCATTTTGGTGTTCTTTCCTCCTGAACCTCCGGATTGATAATCATATTTCCAAAGGCCCCCATCCTTTTCTTCATCGGAATACTTACCGGAATCAGTTGTGTTTATAGAGAGAGTGGCCCGAAGGGGATCTGTTATCCCCCAGGATGCCCCGGGATTCCATATTCCGCCGTAAGAATCAATCAGGCGAATAACAGTGTCACCGTACCTGAATTCCCCAAGTTGCCTTCGCGATAAAGTTCCATTTCCATCATTCGCAACTGAAATGACTTTTTCTATTAAGGCGTCGCGGTAGGCAATTTCTTCTTGAAGTGTCCACATAACCGCAGCTTAAATGTACGCAGGTTCAAATACGATAGTTTTTACCGATTGACTTAAATGGCTTTTAAATCTTTATTATGACAACTTTTCTCTTGATCCCTGGATCTCGGATCTATAAACTTCCTAGATCTAAGGGGTGGCCTTGGACGAATTCCAAGCGAGGTTCCAATGGATATAAGCGCTCAGACACCAACGTTGAACATGGTTGTGACCCAGTACAAATCACTAGTTGTGGAAGATTACCAAAGAACATACTCCTGGCAACGGGAACAAATTGATGAATTGTTTCTGGATCTGATTGATTGCACCGGTTCTTCAGACAACCATTTCTTCGGAACCTTGATCCTTCAGGAAAGCGATAGCCAAACTGCGACGATCGTTGATGGACAACAGCGCTTGACAACTGTATTCATAATTGTTGCAGCACTAAGGGATGAGCTTCTCAAACTTTCCACTCAAACCATAGCGCCAATGAATCAAAATCAGCGCCCGACGGATGTAATCAAGAAAGCGTGGGACTTTCTTTATCCCACTAATGACTTCACTGTACAGAGGTTTGGATCTAGTCGCTTTTTGAAATCCCTTATGAAAGATCGAGTAATTGCGGAGCCGACTGGAAGGGAAGATATCCCTCAGCGAGATAACAAATTCAAGAAAGTGACTTTAGATTTTAGAAAAGCAGTCAGGCATATCCGAAAATGGGTTGATCTCGATTTGGATGAGTACTCAGATGATATTGCAAAACTTCACCGAATAAATATTCTTTTAGACACTCTACTTAACCGATTTATAGTGCTTCGTGTTCCAACACAAAATCTGACTGAATCACTAGAAATCTTTCTAACGCTCAACAACCGGGGGCTTCCACTCGGACCGTCTGACTTGGTTCGCGGGGAGGTAATGAGCATCCTTGGTACCGATAAATCCGAAGTTGAGCAAGTCAAGATTCATAAGAAAGTCCTCTCTGATTGGGAGACTATTGTTGAACTAGTTCACGAACCGGAAGTTTTTCTGCGACACTTCCTCGTTGCTACATCTGCAACGAAAATTCAGAAGAAGAAAATCGTAAAAGAAGTTATGGAAAGACTAGCGGATAACGATTTGAATTCTAAGAAGGATAAGACCAAAGAACTCTGGGCGGACCTGCAAGTTAAGGCGAAAGTTTATAATCAAATCGTCAACCCAACTATGGGAGGGGATTGCGCATTTCACATAGAACTTTCAGAAGGTCTCGGGAAAAGTCATCGAATTCTTCTCATTTCTGTGCTCTCCCATATTTCTAACCTGCGAGATCGAGATGAGCTTGTACGATTAACGATGATCTTGGCCTACCGCAATGCGATGGCCGGCCTAAATGCCCAAAAACTCGAGGATTTCTTTCAAAGTCAATCTACGATTATTCGACTTGAGAGTGATCACGCTTCTGTTCAAGAAAATCTGAAGGCCCGTATCAAAGCCATAGAGTTTAATTTCAAACGTTTTCTAGAGACCGATGGGGATTCGGGTGCAATAGGCCGTGGCTTGTTGTTTGCGATCAACCGTAAGATTGCTCCGCGGGCCCACCAATTTGCCTTTTCTGACAGCAAAGTTCACGTTGAGCACATAGCGCCTCAAACGGAAACCGCGGTCTGGGCTTCTGCGCTATTTGGTGATGATGAATCGGCGAAAGAGGATTACGATCTAGCTATATGCAAAATTGGAAATTTGACTTTACTGGAAGGTCCATTGAACTCAGAGGTTCAGCAAAAGCCCTTCGAGGAAAAGGTAGCGGCTTACGAGACAGCGGCATTTAATATAACTAGAGATCTCAGCGAAGCGCCAAGTTGGAATTCAATCAACATAGACCAGCGCACGAAGTGGGCATTTGAAATGTTCGAAATTCTTTGGTCTGCAGACAAGAGCCAGAAGCCAGTAATCCCGTTTTCCCATTGGGTCGATCAAAGTTAATTTGTGAGAAATCCTATGAGGGCCTAACCCTCTAACTCCACCACAACTTCGACCTCTACAGGTGCGTTCAATGGCAACTCTGCGACGCCGATCGCTGTGCGGGCATGCTTGCCGTTCTCGTCTCCCCAGATCTTGATGTACAACTCTGATACGCCGTTGACGACGCCTGGGTGTCCAACGAATCCTGCAACACCGTTAACCAAGCCACGGACCTGAACGATGCGCTTAATCTTGTTGATATCTGCAACGAGGCCGATTGCTGCGATTGCGTTCAATGCGCAGACCTGAGCCATCTCTTTTGCAACTTCCGGTGTTACTTCTCCACCGACCTTTCCTACGTGAGGAATCGCGCCGTTAACCAAAGGCAACTGTCCAGCTGTGAAGACGAGGTTACCTGTGCGGACTGCTGGGATATATGCCGCTACTGGAAGTGCAGCTTCTGGCAATGTGATTCCGAGCTCTGCCAACTTTGCTTTTACATCAACACCCATTTACTTCACTTCTCTCTTCATGTAGGCGACGAGTTGTTCCCCTGATCCTGGTGCAGGCACTACTTGCACGAGTTCCCAACCATCTTCGCCCCATGTATCGAGGATCTGCTTGGTCGCGTGTGATAACAATGGAACCGTTGCGTATTCAAACTTAGCCATGTCTCTTCTCTCCGTTTATTAATCCTGGGCAATTCTCGTGCTAATCCGTGCTGAAATCTATCGGTTATGCGTACTTACTTTGCGAGCGCAGCCTTCACCGCAGAAGATACTTTTCCACCATCTGCCTTGCCTGCGATCTTTGGCTTCAAGACGCCCATGACCTTGCCCATATCGGCTGGTCCTGCCGCGCCTGTAGATGAGATGGCCTCTGCGATTAACGCATCGAGCTCAGCATCTGAGAGTTGGGCTGGCAGGTAGGTAGTGATGAACTCACCCTCGAGCTTCTCTTGCTCGGCCTTGTCGGCGCGCCCAGCATCGGCAAAGGCATCGGCAGCTTCTCGGCGCTTCTTCGCCTCGCGGGAGAGGACGGTGATGATCTCTTCGTCCGAAAGGACGCGGGCTTCCTTGCCGGCAACCTCTTCGTTCGTGATCGCCGAAAGCACCATGCGGATGGTGCCGGACTTCAACTCATCGCGTGAACGAATCGCATCAGTTAGGTCGCTTTGGAGTTTCTCTTTGAGTCCCATAGGGGTATCTTCTCACGCCTATGGCCTTTGAAATCCGTGAATCAACCGTGCCGCTCCTGCCTGCAGGGGCGCGCAGTATCCGTGTGCTCCATTTCTCTGACCTGCACCTCACCCCCGACCGCACTCGCGAGATTGCCGATATCAAGTCCTTTATCAACTTGAAGCCGGACCTGGTCATCAGCACCGGAGATTTCTTGGCCCACATGGATGCAGTGCCGTGGGCGCTGCATGCCCTCGATGAGCTATAGGCTCTGCCTGGCCTCTTTGTCTTTGGCTCTAATGATTACTACGCACCGCGATTTAAGAATCCCCTGAATTAC
>CAINVP010000060.1 GCA_903854185.1 uncultured Actinomycetes bacterium | reverse complement strand
ACTAAATGCTTGCGGAGAAAGCCCACACCAGGCGGAAGGTCGAGACCGTCACGGCTGGCAGTCTTTGCATCCGGGTGTTTTGTAAGAACGAGAATGGCAATTTCGGGGCTGGTACGGTGGATTGCATGCGCCAGATGAACGCCAGTAGGTCCATCACCGAGCGAGATATCGAGAAGAACTAAGTCAGGATCAAAGGTAGTGATGATCTGACGGGCATCAGCGACGTTATGGACTTTCTCAACATCAAAGCCGGCGGAGGTGAGAGATTCAGCTAAGAGTGAGGCCATGAGTGGTTCATCCTCGACGACCAGCATCTTTCTCAGTACATCAGCCATGGATTTAGTCTAAAGAGTCCCAGGAAGATGGCAGTACTTTGAAGGGGAAAACCCTTAGCCCTTGGGAAAATTCTCTCGATTTCTCGCCCGAGTACCCGCCATATCGCGAACCCAGGGTAGGCCATCAACCCATATAACAAATTTTAATTTAGCGCCGGAGAGTGCGCGCTTCACCAATCGTCTGGCAGCAAGCGACTGTTGCGATGGACCGGTCTCTTTGTGAAGGAGAGTCGCCTCTAGCGTACGAGTGGAAGTATAGAAATCTTCCGTTACTCCCTTATCCGGAGAGTTCAGAAGTGATTTCACCAGGCTTAATGGATCGTCGATTGAGAAGTTGCTCTGCATTTTCTCTAAGCCATATCGAGCTATTCCCGATAAGTAATCTGGCTCGCTCATGACGCGAGTGAGTGAAGCGACTATGGCCGAAACATCTCGTTCTACCAAGATTGCATCGATTCCATCCTGAACCCACTCTGCAGTACCGCAATACTCTGAGAGCATGGGCACGCATCCCAAGGATGCGCTCTCGAGTACCACGATTGGCATCGGATCTCTCGACCAGGTCGGAAAGAGAAAGAGATCGTGTGCGAGATAGGAATCAGCCATCTCTGCCATTGTCTTTGCGCCATCAAAGGAGATCTTCTCACCCCAACCATTCTCATGCGCTCGCTGTAGTGCACTCTCTACGTACTTGGTTTGATTACCAACGAGGGTGAAGGTGAAGTGTGAAAGACCTGAATTATGAAGCGCCGAGAGGGCATCAATGGCAAAATCAAATCCCTTATGAGGTGCAAGTTGCCCCGCAAAGAGGATTCGGAGTGGACGGTCGGTAGCTGGGCTCCAAAAATCAGAGCGTTCACGTGAATGAGGAAGAATCCAGTTACGCACTTCCCTGATCGGATGAGCAAATTGTGTTCCGTAAGAAGTGAGCTCTTCGGTCAGAGTTTTACTTACGGTGATGATGCGAAGAGATTTCTCGCGAGCGAAGAAATCTGAAACCAGGGCTGCATGAGAACCGGCCGCCTCGATTGCCTTATAGGGAACGCTATCTTGCAAGTGCCAGACCATTGGTAGACCGTGGCAGGCAAGAGTATGAATAATTCCAAAGGTCCCTAGCCCTTCGGTATTCCAGATGTATGCAACATCGGGGCGGAACTCATCAACGACTCGATGGAGTTCCTCATTATTGAATCGTTGCCAGACATGAGCCTGAAACCGATAATCTCCGCTATTGTCACTAAAAGTCTGTTCCGCGATACGTAGTCGAGGATGAATATGCTCAAACTTCTCAGCGACGAACTCTGATCGAATTACCTCGTTGCTAGTGAGCACATAGACATTATGACCATCCGCACGTAACCGTTCTGTCATCTGATAGGCCAGCACCTCGTATCCGCCAACAATTTGAGGGGGATAGAGATTGCTAATCAGAAGGATCTTCACGCCGATAGGCTCTTACTGAAGTAGGAGATGGTCTTAAGGAGTCCTTCTTCCAACTGAATTGTAGGTTCCCAATCGAGAATTTTCTTTGCCAGAGTGATATCGGGTTGGCGTTGCTTCGGATCATCCTCCGGAAGAGGTTTTGTGATGATCTGACTCTGCGAACCGGTAAGTGTGATAACTAACTCGGCGAGTTCGCGAATTGTAAATTCAACAGGATTTCCTAAGTTAATTGGT
>CAINVP010000059.1 GCA_903854185.1 uncultured Actinomycetes bacterium | reverse complement strand
GCGGGCCTGGAGAGGTATCCTTTCCAGGTCCGTCTCTTTTTATCAGCAGAACCTCAACGAGTGAAGGAATAACGTGGCACAGTTAAGCGCAGCAGAGTTAATTCGCATCAGGGAAGAGATTCGCGATGTAAAGGATTTTCCAAGCCCCGGAATTCTCTTTAAAGATATCACTCCGTTACTTCGCCACGCGGAAGCCTTCTCGCTCGCCGTCAACGCCTTCGCCCATCTTGCCGAGGGCGCCGATCTCATCGCTGGCGTTGAGGCACGAGGCTTCATCTTCGCCTCGGCAATTGCCGCGAAGCTCGGCAAAGGATTTGTTCCGATCCGCAAGAGTGGAAAATTGCCGGCAGCAAGTTTTACCGAGAGTTACTCACTTGAATACGGTGAGAATGTCCTTCAGATTCACCAAGATGCCGTCTCAGCAGGGGAGAAGGTCATGATTATCGATGATGTCCTCGCGACAGGTGGCACACTTGGGGCGGCAGTAAAGCTAGTAGAACGTTGTGGCGGCACGGTCGACTCCATTGCAGTACTCATGGAGATTGAAGGCCTTGGTGGTCACGAGAACTTCGCCAAGCAATTTAGCCATCTCTCGATTACGACGCTGCTCTAGTACATCCTCCGGTAGAAGTTAGCCAGTGATTCGGGCAGAAGCCAACTTTCCCGAGATGAGAACCATTGGCACACCTACACCAGGTTGAGTTCCAGAACCGGCAAAGACCACGTTAGAGAAGCCTTGCGCCATATTCTTTGGACGGAATGGGCCGGTCTGGAGGAAAGTGTGAGAACTGGCGAAAGGTGCGCCAGCTTCTAGGCCAGTCGCCTCCCATTCAAGTGGTGTGATGATCTCTTCAACTTCAATGGAAGCCTCGAAATCGGTATAGCCCTGAGACTCCATTGTTCGCATAATCTGATCGCGATAACGCTTGGTCTCTACGCGCCAATCGATATCGGCGCGCAAATTCGGAGTGGGGAAGAGGATGTAGTACGACTCTTTACCGGCGGGAGCAAGGCTCTTATCGTCGTGGGTCGGTAGTGTCACCAGGAAGCTTGGATCAGTCATGAGTTTGCCTTCATGGATGAGCTCTTTGAAGGTCGACTCCCATGAATTGCCGAAGTGGATATTGTGATGGGCTAACCGATCGTACTTGGCGGATGAGCCGACCATGAGTGTGACGCAGGATGGTGAGTACTTAAGGCGCTTAACATTCCAAGGGACGCTGCCAAGTAGCTCGCGGTAGGCGACCGGAAGGTCTGGGTTAAGAACAAGCGCATCGAACTCATGGCGTACGCCATTGGAATCCAAAACCGCCGTTGCTTTTCCATGAGAGTGCTCAACGGTTGTGACAGCGGTGTTATAAATGATCTCGACACCATGCTTCTGGGCTGCAGCCGCCATCGCCCGAGGAAAGGCGTTCATTCCACCTTTAGGGAAGAAGACCCCGTTCACTGAATCCATATATGCAATAACGGCATAGAGCGCCATCGCCTCCTGCGGGCTGACGCCGGCGTACATTGCTTGGAAGGAGAAGAGCTTCTGCAGTCGTGGATCGCTCAAGAATTGCTCTACCTTCGGAGCGAGCTTTCTAAACCCGCCAATGCTTACTAACTTAGCTAAATTTGGGGTTAAAAGATTAAATGGTGAGTCAATATTCTTATCGATGAAGTCGTTGATCTCATATTTATACAGCTTGGTAACAAAATCTACATATTTCTCGTAGCCAGCAGCTTCGTCGGCACCACAGATTTTGCGGATCTCCTCCGTCATCTTTCCAGTCTCAGCATGTACATCAATTTGTGAGCCATCATGAAAGAAGGCGCGATAGAGCGGTTCGACCTGAATAAGTTCCAACCAATCCTTCATATCTTCACCTAAGGCGTTAAATGGCTCGGCCATCAGATCGGGCATCGTGAGAACAGTGGGGCCGTTATCGAAGGAGTAGCCATCCTTCTCTAGAATTCCACATCTGCCACCTGGGTATGAGTTCTTCTCAAGAATAGTTACTCGTCGACCGGCACCAGCAAGGTGCATGGCGGCGCTTAGACCGGCTAAGCCAGCGCCAACAATAAGAACGTGGTCAGATGGACCTTTTATGTGCTTCAACTTTTTCTCCTTGTGACTCGGATGGCAACATCTTCTAGAAGTGCACAGGCGGAACTATCTATCGGTGCTGCTGTGAGACTTTGCAGGCTCTCGTCCGTCAGTCGAGAGATCAGGGCCTCCAATTTTTCGACTGCACCCGTGGCAATAATCTCCTCTTGCAAGTGCAGAATCTCACTTTGACTTAATGAGCTAAGCCCAATCTTTTCGTCGAAGAGTTCGCGCTGGACTGAAGTGGCGTTCTCATAAGCGTAAGCGAGAAGCACGGTTCGCTTACCCTCACGTAAATCATCACCCACTGGCTTGCCTGTCTCAGCCTCAGTACCGAAGACTCCGAGGAGGTCATCCCGCAATTGGAAAGCTTCGCCGAGGGGAAGTCCGAATGAAGAGAGATGTGAGCTGAGAAGTTCGGCGCGCTCGCCATCCTGGGGAAGGGCAAGGGCGATTCCGCAGTGAAGTGGGCGCTCAATAGAATATTTCGCAGATTTGTATCGTGCGACCTTGAGCGAACGTTCAGCGCTATATGTTCCAAGTGCTTGCTCATGAATATCGAGGAACTGTCCTGCCATCAATTCTGATTGCATTTCATCGTAGATTGCTAAGAAGCGCTCGAGATCACTGATTTCCTGACCACCTGATCTAGACATATGTGCTGCCCAGACCAGAGCGAGATCGCCAATCAGAATAGAACTTGCAAGGCCATAATTTTCCGATGAACCCTGAAGGCGTTCGCTTCGGTGTTGAGACTCAAAGAGGCGGTGAATCGTTGGCTCACCGCGGCGGGTATCTGATTGATCCATGACATCGTCATGGATGAGCGCACAGACATGTACGAGTTCAAGACTAGAAAGTGTTGTGAAGGCGGCAGGAGTTAACTGCTCACCGGTTGCTAAATAGCCAAGTGTGGCGAGAAGGGGCCGGAATCGCTTCCCTGATGTGAGAGTGAAGGTTCGGAGCGCTGCTGCGACGGCCTCAAGCTCTGGACCGATAGCGGTAAGGGAGGCGCAACTCTTCTCGACATACTGTGAGAGCGCAGAATCCACCTCACTCTTTAACGATTCAATACTCCAGGGAGCGTTTTGCACATCCGAACGGTACCCTGAATCCCGTGAGTTCAAGAGCAAACCCTACTGATGGCATTCGTGACTTCCCTGACTTTGTTGCGCGTTGGGAGGGGTTACACGGAAATGTGAAGGCGACTGGGGTAGTGCTTGGGTGGTTGCGTATCTCCTTTCAGGTTGCACGAGGTCTAAGCGCCCTGCGGCTTACCCCGAACGCCATCACCTTGATCGGAGTGCTCTTCTCGGTCGTGCTCTACCTCACTTCCAAGAGCTGCTTTGCAATTGTTTTTCTACTCCTATCACTCATTGCCGATGGTGTAGATGGGTCACTTGCCCTCTACTCCGGTCGTAGTTCAACCCAGGGAGCGTTGCTGGATTCAGTCGCTGACCGAATCTCAGAGTTATTCTGGGCGCTTGCTCTCATCCGCATCGGCTCGCCAATCTGGTTGGCCTTAGCGCTCCTCGTTCTTGCGAATACGCAAGAGTATGCGCGGGCAAGATTGTTAAGTCTTGGCAATTATGAAACGGGAATTGTCACATGGGGCGAGCGCCCGCATCGTGCAATCTATCTCGGTCTTGCACTCGGGTTATCGCACGCGCACCCTGCTCTTCTCACTGCATTTATTCTTGTTATGGTTCTGAATCAGAGTATTTCATTAGTGATGGTGTTGCGCAGCGCCTATTCCCAAATCCGAGCTAAGGATCGCCTCAGCGACTAACTCGCCGCCAATAGTCACCATGGGAAGTCCGCCACCTGGATGCGCTGAACCGCTGCTGAGATAGAGATTTTTTAACGGTGTGCGGTTACGAGGCCGCTTAAATACTGAGTTGGAGCCGTGGACCGCTCCACCGTAAATAGATCCACCGGGAGCGTTATATCTCTGTTGGAAATCTTCTGGAGTTCTAAACTCCATCACTTCCAATCGATCAGATACGTGAAGTCCGAGCGCATCAAGCTTCGCAATAATCTTTGCCGCATACTCATCGCCTCTGCCTCGCCAATCGAAGCCATTTTTGGGATCGTGGCGCGGAGCATTAACTAACACAGACCACGCCTGCATCTCAGAAGTTGAGCCACGAACCATCGCCGGATCTTGTGGCGCACAAATATAGATTGCGGGGTCACGTACTGGAATCTGCGAAGTGAAGATATCCTCGAACTCGTCGTGATACCGCGCCGGGAAGTAGACATTATGTGATCCAATATGGGGGATTGGGGTTCTCTCATTATTTCTTAATCCAAGGTAGAGCGAGAAGCCGCTTAATGACGGATCGCTGCTCTTAAGATTACGTCGCACTTTACGGAGGGCGCGATTTTCGCCAGAGATGAGCGAGTTGAAGACCAGTTCGGCATCGGCGTTTGCGATAACTGCATCCGCCGC
>CAINVP010000058.1 GCA_903854185.1 uncultured Actinomycetes bacterium | reverse complement strand
GGTAGAACACGATGCGACTGAGATCTGGAAGAACGTAGAGGAAGTAATAACTGCGGCGCTAAGCAATGCGGGGCTCACCGGCAGTGATTTACAAGCGATTGGCATCACGAATCAACGCGAGACCATCCTGGCTTGGGATGCAGAAACCGGCCAGCCGCTCCACCACGCCTTGGTCTGGCAGGATGTTCGAACGGAAGCAGTCCTTAAAGCGACCGATACCGTTCTCGTTGCCTCAATCACTGCAAAGACTGGTCTGCCACTCTCGCCCTACTTTTCTGGAAGCAAGGCCCGCTGGCTCATCGAGCAGGTCGAGGCGGTCTCCCGTGCGGCTGAAGCGGGATCACTCCGACTCGGCACTATCGACTCTTGGCTCATCTGGAACTTAACCGGTGGTCTACATAAGACCGATGTAACTAATGCCAGTCGCACCCTTCTGATGAATATTGAAACGCTCGATTGGGATGAAGATCTGCTCGCCCACTTCTCGATTCCCCAGACTGCCCTTGCTGAGATCTGCAGTTCATCTGAGATATTTGGTGTAACCCTAGAGAGCGGTGTGCTCGGTGCTGCCGTACCGATTGCAGGAGTGCTCGGAGACCAACAAGCAGCAATGGTTGGACAGCTCTGCTTTGAAGCTGGCGAGACAAAGTGCACATACGGCACCGGAAATTTTGCACTCGTTAATACCGGTACCGAAATCGTGCGCTCTGCGCATGGGCTATTAACCACGGTCTGCTTTAAGTTCGGCTCCGAGCCTGCCCGTTATGCGCTCGAGGGCTCAGTTGCTGTCACCGGTTCGGCGGTGCAATGGCTACGCGACCAACTCGGAATCATCTCCCAATCAAGTGAGATTGAACCGCTCGCCGCCTCTGTCGCAAGTACAGATGGTGTCTACTTTGTGCCAGCTTTTTCAGGACTCTTCGCGCCATATTGGCGAAGTGATGCGCGCGGTGTAATCGTCGGACTAAGTCGCGCCTCCACCAAGGCCCACATTGCTCGTGCAGCCCTTGAGGCTATTGCCTACCAAACTAGAGATGTGATTGATCTTATGGCGCGTGAAACCGGCAAGCGCCTCTCGGTACTTCGCGTGGATGGTGGCATCACGCAAAATGATTTGTGCATGCAGATGCAGTCGGATATTTTGCAGATGGAGATCTCGCGGCCAGTAGTAAGTGAGACGACTGCCCTCGGCGCCGCCTACGCCGCTGGCCTAGCAGTGGGTATCTGGAAGAGCACCGATGAGCTTCGTAGCCAATGGATGGAGTCCAAGCGCTGGACCCCTGATTCCACGAGCACGCTTTCAACTTCAGGATATGAGAATTGGAAGCGCGCTATCGAACGAACGTTGAACTGGGTCTAGGCCTGCTCTGCTTTTTTAATATCACGACGGAGCTCTTGTGGAATTGCAAACTGAAGACGTTCTTCCATTGCAGTAATTACTTCAACGTCGTCAAAGCCGCGTGATGCAAGATCAGTAAGCACCTGCTCGACTAGTTCTTCTGGCACTGAAGCGCCGCTAGTCACACCCACGGTTTCCACGCCGTTAAACCACTCATCTTTAACCTCTGATGCGAAATCTACGAGATAAGCAGCTTTCGCGCCATACTCTTTTGCTACTTCAACGAGACGCACTGAATTAGAAGAGTTCACCGAACCGACCACGATTACCAGCTCTGTCCGCGCTGCGATTTGTTTAATCGCAGCTTGGCGATTCTGCGTCGCATAACAGATATCATCACTTGGCGGATCCATTAAGTTGGGAAACTTCTCTTTGAGTGCAGCCACAGTAACGAGAGTTTCATCAACGCTGAGCGTTGTCTGCGAAAGCCACGCGATCTTCTGGTTCTCTGGAATCTCAAGATTCTTAATATCGTCTACGCCATCGATGATGATGACATTATCTGGTGCTTCACCGGCAGTTCCTTCTACCTCTTCGTGGCCTTGATGGCCAATCAGAAGAATCTGCAAATCCTCAGCGGCAAACCGTTTTACCTCATTGTGAACCTTTGTCACGAGTGGGCAGGTCGCATCGATGGTCTTGAGGTTTCGCGATGCGGCACTTGCATGCACGGCGGGAGAGACGCCATGAGCCGAAAATACAACTGTTGCACCCTCTGGAACTTCATCCGTCTCTTCGACAAAGATCGCACCTTTAGCCTCAAGGGTCTGCACCACGTGGCGGTTATGGACAATCTGCTTGCGGACATAGATTGGCGCGCCATAGAGCGCGAGCGCCTTCTCCACCGTAATCACTGCACGGTCGACGCCGGCACAGTACCCACGCGGAGCGGCCAACAATACTTTCTTGGTCATATCTCAATCTTATGGCAGAGCGAGCCCCTAGGCTTATCGCGTGCTCCCGAATTCCAGTGAGGCCCCACTTCCGGTCCGCGTCATCTCCGAGGCGATTGGCGGGTACCTCGCCAAACTTGGCCCGGTATGGATTGAGGGCGAGCTGAGCGAGGTCAATATCCGCCCAGGCTCATCGATGGTCTTCATGCGCCTGCGCGATTCCTCGGCCGACCTCAGCCTCTCAGTGATGTGTCATCGCTCCGTTATCGATGCAATTCAACCACTCGCCCCAAATGCCCGGGTTGTGATGTATTCCAAGGTCTCTTGGTATGCAAAGAGTGGGTCACTCTCGATGAATGCGAAGGAGATCCGCGCAGTCGGTGTCGGTGAACTTCTCGCCCGTCTGGAGCACCTGAAATCTGTCCTTAACACTGAAGGGCTCTTTGCGGCATCCCGCAAGCGAGCGCTCCCGTTTCTTCCAAAAGTTGTAGGGCTCATCTGCGGGCGAAATAGCGATGCAGAGAAAGATGTCATTGAGAATGCACGACGTCGCTGGCCAGCAGTGCAATTTGAAATTCGTGAAGTTGCAGTTCAAGGGGCAGCGGTCGTTATCGAAGTGACTCAGGCGCTAAAAGAACTTGAAGCGAACGTGGATGTAGATGTCATCATCATTACTCGCGGCGGCGGCTCTTTTGAAGATCTTCTCCCCTTCTCCGACGAGGGCTTAGTGCGCCTGGTTGCAGAGTGTTCAACTCCTATCGTGAGCGCTATCGGACATGAGAAGGATGCACCACTGTTAGATCTCGTTGCAGATTTCCGAGCCTCTACTCCGACTGATGCAGGTAAGGCAGTCGTACCCGATATGGATGAGGAGTTAGAGAAGATCTCAGCACTTCGCGCTCGGGCGCACCGATACATCACTCATTGGATTGAGCGCGAACTTCAAGGACTGGCCCATGTCAGGTCTCGCCCCATCTTCGCCGATCCGCAGGTGATGATCACATCGAGGGCAGAGCGAGTTGCCCACGATAGAGATCGAGCCGCTAGAGCATTTAGTGCAGCGCTCTCACTAGCCCGGGAGGAGATCTCTAGCTTAGCTAGCCAAGTGAGAACGCTCTCCCCTCAGGCAACCTTGGACCGTGGGTATGCCGTCGTACAACTTCAGGATGGGTCGGTCGTTCGCGATGGCGCGCACGTCCAACCAGGAGACCATATGGCGATTCGCGTAGCGCGAGGTGTAATCGCCGCCACAGCAGATGCCGCGCTAGTTAGCGAGTAGATTCGACCCATGGCACTTGATAAAAAACTCTCCTATGAAGCAGCCCGAGACGAGCTGGTGGATGTTGTTGCACAGTTGGAAGGCGGACAGGCGAGCCTGGAAGAGTCGCTAACTCTCTGGCAACGTGGTGAAGAGTTGGCAAAGATCTGCCAAGAGTGGCTAGATGGCGCGAAATCTCAGTTAGATGCCTCAAAGCCGAAATAACGATCTGAACAACTGAGTGAGCGAAGAAGTATCGTGGTGATTAATAAGTAATCGTGGTGATTGATAAGTAAAAGGTGGAGTGCGATGGCTGAATTTACATACGAGGACTTGCTTCCGATCGGTCCTGATACAACTGAGTATCGCCTTATCTCTCACGAGGGCGTCTCTACATTTACCGTCGATGGCCACGACTTTCTCCAGGTCTCCCCTGAAGCGATCACAGCCCTTACCGCAGAGGCAATTCACGACATCTCTCACTTTTTACGTGACGAACATTTGCAACAACTTGCCAAGATTCTTACTGACCCAGAGGCCTCGCCCAATGATCGTTTCGTGGCCCTTGACCTATTGAAGAATGCAAATATTGCAGCTGGTGGAGTGCTTCCAATGTGTCAAGACACCGGAACCGCCCTCGTAATGGGCAAGAAGGGCCAACGGGTTCTCACATCAGAGAAGGATGAGAAGTCCATCTCCCGCGGAGTCTATGAAGCGTTTACAAATTTAAACCTCCGCTATTCCCAGATGGCGGCAGTTACAACGTGGGAGGAGAAGAACACTGGCAACAACCTTCCAGCCCAAGTTGAAATCTTCTCAGACTATGACCATGCTGATGAGTACAACTTTCTCTTCATCGCAAAGGGTGGTGGAAGCGCAAATAAATCCTTCCTCTATCAAGAGACAAAGGCTGTCCTCAATCCAAGTACCTTCATGAACTGGCTGGACGAGAAGTTGCGGTCACTTGGCACAGCGGCCTGCCCGCCGTATCACCTGGCAATTGTCATTGGCGGCACGAGCGCAGAGCACACCTTGAAAACTGCAAAGCTAGCGAGCACTCACTATCTTGATTCACTCCCACCAACTGGTGATGCGGCCACTGGCCGAGCCTTTCGTGATCTCGCGTTGGAAGAGCAAGTCCTTCAGCTCACTCGCACCCTAGGAATCGGTGCGCAATTCGGAGGAAAGTATTTCTGTCACGATGTTCGGGTCGTTCGCCTTCCGCGACATGGCGCCTCACTTCCCATTGCCATCGCCGTCTCCTGCTCCGCCGATCGCCAAGCGAAGGGAAAGATCACCAAGGATGGAATCTTCCTCGAGAAGTTAGAGCGTGACCCAGCGCATTTCTTACCTGAGACCACGGATGAACACCTAGATGATGGGGTCGTTCATATTGACTTAAACCAGCCTATGGCAAGCGTTCTCTCCGAGCTCTCCAAATACCCCATTAAGACTCGCCTCTCTCTGAGTGGCACCCTCGTCGTTGCTCGCGATATCGCCCATGCCAAGCTGAAGGCGCTGCTAGATGGTGGCGGTGAATTGCCTCAGTACTTTAAGGATCATGCTGTCTATTACGCCGGTCCTGCAAAGACTCCAGTGGGTTATGCCTCGGGATCATTTGGTCCGACGACTGCTGGACGCATGGACTCATATGTTGATCAATTCCAGGCTGCAGGCGGATCGATGGTCATGCTCGCGAAAGGAAACCGCTCCAAAGCGGTAACGGAGGCCTGTAAGAATAATGGCGGCTTCTATCTCGGCTCTATCGGCGGACCGGCCGCCCGGCTAGCCCAAGATTGCATCAAGAAGGTCGAAGTGCTCGATTACGAAGAGCTCGGCATGGAGGCGGTCTGGAAGATTGCGGTGGAGAACTTCCCAGCATTTATCGTCGTAGACGATAAGGGGAATGATTTCTTCGCCGAGACGAGCAAGCCGCTCAGTATCGGTACTAGACCGAACTAGTCCAGATACCGAACTAGTCCAGATACCGAACTAGTCCAGATACCGAACTAGCCCAGATACCGAACTAGCCCAGATACCGAACTAACCCAGATTAGTAGGAGTTCACCCGATGGTGGTGAGCGAGCGCCTTGCACGGAGTGCCATAGCGCTGGGAGACGTAGTTAAGCCCCCACTTAATCTGGGTGACCGGGTTGGTCAGCCAGTCGGTTCCAGTTGCATCCATCTTTGATGCCGGCAACGCTTGGGCAATTCCGTGAGCGCCAGAGCGTCGGTTATGAGACTTGTAATTCCAATGGCTCTCAGCGTTCCATAGTTGATTAAGGCAGGAGACCTGGGAGGCGTTCCACTTAGGGTAGGTAATAGCGATAATTTCCCGAGCAACTTCTTGGGCGCCGACTCCGCTCTTCGCCATCTGTACTTGGCGGGCAGCCAACGAGACGAGTGACATGACTCGAGCATTAACAGCCACAACCGTCCGGAGGCTGGCTGAGGTTGGGGTTGCCTGGCTTTGATCTGGGTTAAGGCTCAGGGTGGGGTTATTGGGGTCAACTGTTGCCACATCAGGAACGACGAGGTCGCGGTGGAAACCGCCCTGGGCAAAGGTGGCATCAACGGTGGTCACGAGAGAGAGCAGCAGAGTTGCAACGAGGGCGACGAGCGCCTTCTTGCGGCCGGCGGTGAAGCGGGTGAGCTTCATAGCTGCCTCCTTTCTGGTCCGAACGGTCGATCATCACGGTCAACTAGCCCTCGTGAGATCGCTCTGACGATCCGCTGAAGCGGTTCGCTGCTGCGAGCAAGAGGGCCCGTTGCTGGGTGGGAAGGGTTAAAGACTTTCAGGTGATACCGACACGGGCAAATAAAGCCCCGCGTAAAGAGGGATAAAAAATAAATTCACAGAGTTAGGGGAAAGTGAAATACCTGCTCGGATAGGAGTATGTCCGTTATTTCCGTTTTGTCTCCGGAAGGGGAAAACCAGGGGAAATCCCCTGAAGTGGATGGCGAATCTAGAAGCCCGCCGACGAATCCGCCGGGAGTTAGGCCAGGAAGTTGATCGGCTCCTCGAGCATCTCCGTCACCATCGCCGCAATCGCAGAGCGTTCGGAGCGGGTCAAGGTGATATGAGCGAAGAGTGGGTGGCCCTTGAGCGATTCGACGACGGCGGCAACACCATCATGGCGGCCGACCCGCAAGTTATCCCGTTGGGCGATGTCATGGGTCAGGACCACGCGCGAACCTTGGCCAATTCTGGAGAGGACGGTGAGTAAGACGCCGCGTTCAAGTGACTGCGCTTCATCGACAATCACGTAGGAGTCATGCAATGACCGGCCACGGATGTGGGTGAGCGGAAGAACTTCAATCAATCCGCGGTCGAGAATCTCTTCGATAACGCTCTCGCTGACAAGCGCTCCCAGAGTATCGAAGACGGCTTGCGCCCAAGGCGACATCTTCTCGCTCTCGCTGCCGGGAAGGTAGCCCAGCTCCTGTCCGCCCACGGCATAGAGGGGACGGAAGATCACCACCTTCTTGTGGACTCGCTTCTCCAAAACCGCCTCAAGTCCGGCGCAGAGAGCGAGCGCACTCTTGCCGGTTCCGGCGCGACCACCGAGTGAGACGATTCCCACCTCATGATCGAGCAGCAGATCGAGGGCGACTCGCTGTTCGGCAGAGCGGCCGTGAAGACCAAAGGCGGAGCGATCACCGCGCACCAATTGGAGGCGTTTATCTGGCAGGACTCGAGCGAGGGCGCTGCCCTTCTCCGAATGAAGCACGATGCCGGTATGCGTGGGATGCGCCTTGCCAAGTTCATGGGCGATGCGCTCGCTCTCATAGAGCGAGTCGATGACTGAGTGTGGGACGTTCTCCTCAACGATTCCTGTCCATCCAGATGTCTGGGCAAGTTCGGCAAGGTACTCCTCGGACTCGACGCCAACAGAAGAGGCTTTAACTCGAAGTGGCAGATCCTTCGTTACTAGGACGACAGAGCGATTTTCCGCCATAAGGTTTCTCGCGATTGCCAAGATACGGGAGTCGTTGGAGCCATCGCGAAGAAAGCCAGCGGGAAGACTGGAAGGGTCAGAGTGGTTGAGCTCTACCTTGAGCGTTCCGCCTTCACTATTGATTGGGATGGTCTGATCGAGGCGACCATGCTTGATGCGTAGGTCATCTAAAGAGCGAAGTGCCGACCGGGCGAAGTAACCGAGTTCAGGATGGTCACGCTTTGTCTCAAGTTCTCCGATTACAGTGATAGGAATGATGACTTCATGCTCTGCAAAACGACCAATCGCACCGGGATCTGCCAATAGAACGCTGGTATCGAGAACGTAGGAGACTCGCCCAGAGTCACTCTTTCGGCCTCGTGGTTTTACATTCTCACCATTCTGCTGTGAGGCCAAAGTTCTGCTCCCTCCGAGATCAACCGGACTTTCAGTTATGAGCCTTACGGTAAAACTCCCGAGCACGGGGGTCGGTGCGACACGCGGTAGCTAAAAGTTAAATCGGAGAGAAGTTTTTTTATCGACCGTGGCGACGGTGGCGAATGGCGTAAGCGCGCAGGGCGCGGAGAAAATCGACCTTTCTAAAATCCGGCCAATAAGCCTCACAGAAATAGAACTCCGAGTTTGCCGATTGCCAGAGAAGAAAACCACCCAGGCGTTGCTCCCCCGATGTTCGTATGACAAGTTCGGGGTCAGGAAGGCCACGGGTGTAAAGATGGGCGCCGATAGCTTCGATACTAACGCTCTCACTAATCTCAGCTGCGCTCTTGCCCGCTTCGATACCATTGTCGATGTGGCGGCGTACCGCATCAATAATCTCTCGTCGGCCACCATAGCCAATTGCAACATTGACGACGATGGGCGAGATTCCGTGGCTCTTCTCTTCTGCACTCTTCAAGCGAAGCTGCATCCATTCAGGAAGGAGGTCCAGGGCTCCTAGACAGTTGACTTCCCATCTACCCGTGCTCGCCAAACTCTCCACAGTTTCAGCAATAATCTGTAGAAGTGACTCGAGCTCTTCTGGGTCGCGTTTCAGATTATCGGTTGAGAGCAGCCAGAGCGTGATGATGGAGACGCCCGTCTCTTCACACCAATCAAGTAGGTCAATGATCTTGGCTGCGCCCTGTTTATGACCGTGCGCGGCCTTTGCCCCAAAATTTACCTTCGCCCAACGGCGATTTCCATCGAGAATTACTCCAACGTGGTGGGGGGTTTGAGAGAGATCGAGATTGCGTTGAAGCCGCCGCTCGTAGAGCGGATAGACCGCCGCTTTAATGGGGCGCTTGACCGCCTGCTTTACTCTCCGCTTAAGATCCATGGTCGCTACTACTTACTTTGTTTTACCTTCTGGTGATTGGGTGGCGAGAAAGTCAGCGTACTGAGCAACGGCTTTACGGTCTGCAATAAAAGAGGCAATCGGTAGCGTGCCAGCGGCCATATAAAAGAGCGTTGTGAAGAACGGCTTGCGAATCTGGAAACAATAATTAAATGTCACAACTACATAGACGATATATGCAAAACCGTGGACCATACCGATTGCTCGGATTGCTTGAGGAATATTGTCATTCGTCGCAGTCACTTTGATGGGTAGGTAGACGAACCAGAGGAGCAGCGACATCACGCCCATAAGGTTTGCCATCACTCGAAAACTGCGAAGGGCGGAACTTCTTCTCTGTGAACTCTGGGCCATGCTCTCACCCTATCTTTGCCGGCGACCTAGCGCGATATTGCCCGCTCATGGATAAGTAAATATTTTTACCGTTATTCGAGGTTGTCGGAATCTGCCTCGATACGGCGGCGGACGGCGCGATTGTAGAAGGGGGCAAACCAGACAAGAACCGCCATAAACCACCAGGTGATGATGTAGGCGATGTGCTGCCAATAGAAGCCGCCGACGGTTGAGATGAGTTGAGGCGATGGCACCCGCGTTGCAGTAACAGCGCGACCGGTTACGGTCTGCTCGGATCGCGCAATGACATAGCCGTCAAAGAGCGCATCGGTTGAATTAGCCACCAGCGCTGGGTCTAACCGAGAGAGGATGCCGGAAGCAGGATTTGCGTGATCTTCGTTCTGGTGTGGGTACAGGCGACCGGTCACAACGAGTTGATCAGATAGCGGAGAGAGCGTTGCCTCCTCTACTCCGCGAACAACAAGAATTGCTCGCGAGCCCGAGAGCTCCATCAGACCAACGATGAATGTTTG
>CAINVP010000057.1 GCA_903854185.1 uncultured Actinomycetes bacterium | reverse complement strand
GTGAAGCTTAAGCCAATGAACGCCTTCGAGCGCAAGGTCATCCATGACACCATTCAAGAGATTGGCCTCACCAGTGAATCTGAGGGAGAAGACCCACACCGCTGCGTGGTTGTCCTTCCTGAGTAACCCCCACCTATGACAGTTTCACGTGAAACCCTGCTTGAGAGGTACTTCTCTCAGCGCCCCCACGAGGTCACTCGCTATGCCGAGCTCTTGGGAACATGGGGGATTGAGCGTGGCCTCATCGGCCCCAAAGAGGGTGAACGTATCTGGGAACGCCATATTGCAAATTGCCTCCCTGTTACTACACTGATGAGAGAGGGAGCCTCAGTCGTTGATATCGGCTCCGGAGCAGGGCTACCAGGAATAGTGATCGCCCTCGCCCGCCCTGATCTTCGCCTCACCCTCGTGGAACCCCTCCAGCGGAGGGTCGACTTCCTCAATGAGGTGATTCAGGAGCTTGACCTCCCTATAACTGTTATTCGGGGTAAGGCGGAGAGTGTGAAGCGCTCCTTCGATATTGTCACCGCCCGGGCGGTAGCCCCTCTTCCAAAGTTACTCCCTATGGTCTGGCCACTTATCTCATCGAAAGGCTCCCTCCTTGCAATCAAAGGGGAGTCAGCCCAGAGTGAGATCGATCAGACTGAGCCAAAGGTTAATACTGAGACCTTCCTCCACCTCGTTGAGCTAGAACAATTCGAAGTGGCCCGCATTATTGAGGTCAAGAAGAGTATCTGACCCTTACTTTTACTCGTACCAGCTTTCCTGCTTAGATTGAGGTATGAGCGAGGCGCCAACCAATGTTTCACATGAAACACCACCGAAGGCGGTCATCGGTATCCGCCGCCTCAAAGAAGCTATGCCTCATCCAGCCCAGACCCGCATCTTCACCGTCGCTAACCAGAAGGGTGGGGTAGGTAAGACCACTTCAGCCGTAAATATTGCCGCCGCCCTCGCTATGGGGGGGCTCAAAGTCCTAGTTATTGATCTCGATCCCCAAGGCAATGCCTGTACGGCCTTGGGTGTAGATCGCAGCGGGGCAGGAATGTTTGAGGTCCTTGTTGAAGAGGCTCCTATCGCCACCATTATTCAGAAGGTAGCTGGCTTCCCAGACCTTGAATGCGCACCAGCAAACCAAGAGCTCGCTGGCGCGGAAGTCTCGATGGTCAACATGGTCGCCCGCGAGACCGTCCTTAAATTCGCAATTGCAGATCTCCTTGAAAATCGTCTCACTATGGGCCAGCGATATGACTACATCTTTATTGATTGCCCGCCGAGCCTTGGTCTGCTCACGATCAACGCACTTACGGCAGCGGAGGAGGTACTCGTCCCAGTGCAATGTGAGTATTACTCACTTGAAGGCGTCTCCCTGCTGATTGAGACACTGAGGAAGGTGCAACGCGCATTAAATCCTAAGGTGCATCTCTCCACAATTCTTTTAACAATGTTTGACTCACGGACTCGCTTAGCAAATGATGTTGCAAATGAAGTCCGCACTCACTTTCCACGAGAGTTAATTGATATTCCTATTCCTCGTGCAGTTCGAGTTTCAGAGGCGCCATCTTTTAAACAGACAGTAATGACATACGACGCAGCATCACCCGGTGCCATTGCTTATATGCAAGTAGCGCGCGCAATCGCTGAACGAGGAGTGGAGCAGATATGAGTACACGTAAAGGTGGTTTAGGCCGCGGACTTGATGCCCTTATTCCCAATACACCAGTTAATACAACTCCTATCACTACAAGTACTGGCGTAGTAGTAGCTAATCAAAACGAAGTAGATATCAATCTGATTCTTCCTAACCCACGTCAACCTCGTTTAGTCTTTGATGAAGTTGCATTGAGTGAGCTCTCTGCCTCCATTCGCGAAGTAGGTGTACTTCAACCGCCAGTCGTTCGCGCAATTGAAGGTGGTAAATACGAATTAATTATGGGTGAACGGCGTCTGCGTGCATCAAAACTCGCAGGACTCACTCACATCCCAGTAATAATTCGTAAGACAAAAGATGAAGAGTTGTTGCGCGAAGCGCTCCTAGAAAATCTCCATCGCAGTCAACTCAATCCATTAGAAGAGGGTGCGGCATATCAGAATCTTCTTAATGATTTTGGATATACCCATGAAGAACTTGCAATCAAGATCGGAAAGTCGCGCCCGGCAATTTCAAATACTCTTCGACTTCTTAATCTTCCTGCCTCTGTTCAACGAAAATTAGCTGCCGGAGTTTTAAGTGCCGGCCATGCACGAGCGCTTTTAACTCTGACTGACGAACACGAAATTGAACAACTTGCAACCAAAATTATTGCAGAGGGTTTAAGTGTTCGGGCAGTAGAAGAAGTTGTTGCGTTAATGGCAAAAAATAACCAACCGCTGAAAAGCGCTTCCGCAAAGAAGACCAACACAATTTCACCACTACTCCAACAGGTGAGTGATGAATTAGGAGATGCACTAGATACCCGTGTCTCAGTAGAGCTAGGTAAAGAGAAGGGTCGTATCTCTATCGAGTTTGCAGACATTGAAGATCTACAGCGGATTTCTCGCTATATTCAAGGGGTTTAATTAAGTTCTCTGCGAGCCATCTCTCGAGTGATAACGCCGCCCAAAGCTTTAATTCCTTCACGAATACGCTCTGGTGTGGGGTAGCAGTACGACAGTCGCATCGACCAACTTCCTAAGCCATCAGCATAGAAGGCGGTCCCTGGAACGTAAGCAACCTTTGCCGCAATAGCATCTGGGACCATGGCCTTGGTATCAATCTCTGGTGGGAGCGTCACCCAGATATAGAAACCACCGTCAGGCTTTGTCCATGTCGCACCCTTAGGAAAATAGAGTTCGAGCGCTTCTAACATCGCATCCCGGCGTTCACGATAGAGATTGCAGAACGAAGCAATCTGATCCCGCCAAGGTTGATCAGCGAGATAACTCGAGATTGCTAACTGGGCGAAATTTGAAGGACAGAGAATGGAAGACTCAGCAGCAATAACTAACTTCTCCTTTAACGCTTGGGGAACGAGTGTCCAACCCACGCGAAATCCGGGAGCAATGGTCTTCGAGAATGAACCCAGATAGATAACATTCTCTGAATCTTCAGCGCGCATCGCGTTAGGAGATGGCTTTTCAAAGCCAAGAAGCCCATAAGGATTATCTTCGACGACAAAGATCTTCTCATCTCGGCAGATATCGAGAATCTCAGTACGACGATCTGCGGTCAGTGTTACACCGGCCGGGTTCTGGTAATTTGGAATGAGGTAGAGGAATTTAATCTTGCGATTTTCAGCTCGAAGCGATGCGATCGCTTCACGTAAGCGGGCTGGAATCAAACCATCTTGATCAATCTCAACGTGGCAGACGTTCGCCTCATATTGATGAAAAGTTCCTAGCGCTCCGACGTATGAGGGAGCCTCAACGAGAACGACATCACCGGGATCGATAAAGATACGAGAGATGAGGTCGAGCGCCTGCTGTGAACCTGTTGTCACAATGACATCATCAGGATGAGCGCGAATGCCCTCTAGCGCCATTACATCGCAGATCTGCTCGCGAAGTTTGGGGTGGCCCTGTCCGCTGCCATATTGAAGCGCTTCTTGGCCATTCTCTTTCACTAACTTCTCAACAACCTGCGCAAACATCTCCATAGGAAGCGCCGAGAGATTAGGCATACCACCGGCAAGAGAGACAATCTCTGGGCGAGAGGCAACTGCAAAGAGCGCACGAATCTCACTTGGTTGCATCATCGCAGCGCGCTGAGCGAAGCGTTTCTCTAACTCCTCAGGGGCGCCCGTGTGGAACCTCGTTATCTCATTGCTCATCCGCCAATCTTCCCACATTCTGTCTGGTGGGCGAGCGGGATTACTAGCGGCGAATACCTGCGCGACGGAGGTCTGAAATCTTGAGCGTCCCCGTCTTCGCATCATTCTCTGCTGAAAGGTAGAGGCGCTGAATAGCGACCATGAGCGATTCCACGATGGTTTCACGGAAGGTGCTATCGGCAAGTCGGCGCATATCTCCCGGATGGGATTCATAACCTAGGTCGATTTTGACGATGGGGGCCTTGGTGAGCCGCAGTAAATCCCAGGTCTTTGCGTGGCTACGGCAATCAAAGAGATCGGTTCGGGCTGAGATCTCGCGTTGCACGAGATTAGCAAATCGCTCGCCTACTACTGAATGTATTCCATGAGCATCGCTGCCGTAATAGTACGTCGCAACTCCTTCAGCGTTCTCGTTGGGATAGGAGTCGCAATCAAAGGAGATTACTAAATCGGCCGCACTCTTATTAGCGACCTGGATGCGATCTTCTAGTGTGGGCGAGGATGGTGTGGCATCAGCACTTCGCGTCATAAAGACAGCAACACCTAAGGCAATGAGTCGAGATTCCAACCGAAGGGCGATATCAAAGAGAAGTGTCGAAGTTTGCGCACTCTCTTTAGACCGTGGATCAAGCACAATAACTTTATTCGCAAGTGCCGGACCCTTCACTGCTCGCGCAGCTTCGTCACGTAGTTGCAGTGGTGCACCACCAGAGACAATCTTCATAAGGCGCATCATGGAGAGAAGTGTTGATGGACCACAACTGCCATCAACCTTTACACCTACCGATTTTTGAAAATCCTTGAGAGCATTCTCAGTGAGTGCGCCAAAGATCCCATCTACGCGGCCACAATTAAAACCCATCTCGATTAGCCGAGTCTGCAGCGCCGCAACATCATCACCACGTAACATCTTCGATGGTGTGTACAGAAGTGTGCGATCTCCGAGCTTCCAGCGAGCCTCTTCTAAGACGCGAAGTGTGAGTGCATTCGCAATACCTGTAACACTCAACCCACGTTCTTGCTGAAACGCTTTAACTGCGGCCTCAACATCACCATCAAATTCCGAGTGTGATGAGGAAAGTAGACCTAACCGAGTGAGGGTGTTGCAGAGCAGCGCAACTGCATCACCGCTATCACCGCGAGAGAGATCCATAAGGTAGGCGAGTAATGTTTAGATAAATTCAGCGAGATCTTTAAGAAGTGCTGGCTTTGGCTTAGCACCAACAATGCTCTTCACAATTTCGCCATTTACAAAGACATTCATTGTTGGAATTGAGATAATTCCATATTTTGTAGCAAGTGCTGCTTCTTCATCGGTATTCAACTTAACAATCTTGAGCTTACCGCCATGGTCTTTAGCAATCTCTTCCAGGATTGGTCCAACAGCCTTACATGGACCACACCACTCTGCCCAAAAATCAACAAGCACAGGTGTAGAACTCTTCAAAACCTCAGCCTCAAAGTTTGCAGCTGTAACAGCGGTTAATGTGCTCATTTTTTCCTCTTCATCATGGTCGGTAACGGTATTTTAATAAGATTTAATAAGTAGGTGCTATAAATTTGCTAAGAAACGCTCAGCATCTAAGGCTGCTTGGCAACCAGACCCAGCAGCAGTGATTGCTTGGCGATAGGTATGGTCAACAAGGTCGCCACATGCGAAGACGCCAGAGAGGTTTGTCCGAGTGGAGCGCCCATCCACCTGCACATACCCCTCATCATCAAGATCAATAGCACCGACAAGCAGTTCAGAACGCGGGGTATGTCCAATTGCAACGAAGAGAGCCGAGAAATCTTTCTCAGACTCCTCCCCAGTAAGAAGGTTACGAAGCTTAAGCGAGCTGACCTTCTGCTCTCCCAGAACATCGATAACTTCGGTATTCCAAATAAATTCAATTTTAGGATTTGATTGTGCGCGTTCTGCCATGATCTTTGAGGCGCGGAGCGAATCACGGCGGTGGATAACAGTGACCTTTGAGGCAAAGCGAGTAAGGAAGTTGGCCTCTTCCATTGCAGAGTCGCCACCACCAACAACAGCGATATTCTGATCACGGAAGAAGAAGCCGTCGCACGTTGCACACCATGAAACTCCGCGACCAGAGAGCCGCTTCTCATTCTCCAACCCAATCTCTTTGTAAGCAGATCCAGTTGCGAGAATTACCGCCTTCGCGGAGAGAATATTTCCAGAACCATCTTCTAACGTCTTAATATCGCCGGCGAGATCCATCTTCACAATGTCATCTGTGATGAGCTTTGCACCAAATCGGAGCGCCTGTTTACGAAGGTTATCCATGAGATCTGGTCCCATGATTCCAGTGGGAAAGCCAGGGAAATTCTCTACCTCAGTGGTGTTCATCAAGGCCCCACCCGCAGTAACTGAACCCTCATAGACAATTGGATGTAACTCAGCGCGTGCGGCATAAATTGCAGCGGTATACCCCGCTGGACCAGAGCCAACAATGATTAATTCGTGAATCTCGCTCATACCTTAAGCCTATCTCTCGCTCCGACCGGCGAGCAGGGAAAGAACCCCACTCACTTCTTTAACTTTAAACACTTTGGCTGCAAGCAGGTAACCAAGAGCACTTACTCCAAGAACCACTGAGAGTTGAGGAATATTCCCCCCAGGAAGATGTGGCTGGAGTAGGCGCAATGGGATTGCAACGAGAGCGAAGAGCGCTCCAAGTTTGGAGTAGAAGGCGAAGATCTCGCCCGCACGAATATGGATCTCATATCTCTTCAATAGTCGGAGCGTTGCCGATACACCCACGAAGTAACTGGCGCTGATGGCAACCGCCAGACCCACAGTGACCCAGTGCGCAGGCAGTACCAGCGCTGCAATGACCGAGAGCACCGCGGAGGCGATATTCATTACGAGATTGCTCCAGACCTGGGCTCGAACATTCTCAAAGGCATTTAGACCGCGTAGCGCGATGAGATTGATGCTCATCGGCAGTAGCCCAAAAGAGAAGCCAGCCAGTACGAACCCCACATAATTGGCATCAGCTGTTGATATGCCAAAGAAGAGTGACCGAGCAATAAGTGGACCAAAGAGTAGGAAACCGATCGATGCCGGGACAATCATTATTCCGACCAGTCGGATGGTATTCATTAATTGATCGCGAACGAAGGTGAACTTCTTCTCTAAAACTAATTGTGAAAGGTGTGGAAGGAGTGCGGTGACAAGAGAGAGCGTCACAATGGAATGTGGAAGTATGAAGATGAAGTAGGCATTGTTATATGGAGTGAACCCAACTCCGGTCGTTATATGCGCTCGCTCAGCGGCAATCGCAGCATGTGTGGAGAGATTCACAGTAAAGAGGTAGCCAACTTGGCTGATCGCAGCGAAGATGAGTGTCCAACTCGCCATATGTAGAGATTTCTTTAACTCTGGATCGCGCCAATCAAAACGGAACCGCAATTTCAATCCAGTCCTTCTAATGACAGGAATAAGAACGAGTACTTGAACTACATACCCAAGAGTTGTGCCAATACCCAAAACGGTTGCATCGTGGGTGGAGATGGTGCGCACACTCCAGTGCGGAGAGAGTGAGAGGTAGTAACCGAAAGTTCCAATGACAACAAGATTATTTACAACTGGCGCCCACATCATCGGACCAAATTTGTTATTAGCATTTGCAACTTGGCCCAAGAGCGCAAAGAGTCCCATGAAGAAGATCTGAGGTAGGCAATACCGCATGAAGAGCGTTGTGAGCGCAAACTCTGGTCGGCCAATATAACTAGAGGCGAAGAGTCGAACAAGAAGTGGTGCGAAGAGAACGGAGAAGAGAACGAGTGAGCCGAGAAGGACGAGTGTTGCTGTAAAGAGTTTGGAGATAAAGGCTGAGCCACCATCAGCATCTTTCAACGCACGTACAAATTGTGGAACAAAGACTGCGGTGAGCGCTCCGCCAATAATCAAGTTATAAAGAATATTAGGCATGGTGTTAGCAATATTGTAGGTATCACCAAGAAGTGTTGTACCAAGCACGGCGACAAGGAGAAGCCCTCGAATCAGCCCGGTGATACGTGAAGCGATTGTTCCAAGAGCCATCACCTTAGATGAATTAATAATGTGAGACTGTGAAGCTGTCACTTCTTACGCCTCAACCTACGAATCGATTGCGCAACAGCTGCAAGGAAGAGAATTCCTGCAGCCAGTGTGGTGATCCAAGTAGCTATGGGGCTAATAACAGTGATTGCTATGGGGTAGAGCACTTGGGGAGAGAGCGGTGAACCGGAGGTATTTGTGATTACTACATCAAGGGAGGTACTTCCAGTTGCGACAACCCGAACTGGAACCAGGACCTGAATTTTGGAATGGCCGGCAATCACAATGTTCTTCTGATTTGAAACCAAGATCCGTTGATTTGTTGAGGTTATTCGAAGGTTTACCTTCACTTGATTATCAAACCCATTAACAATCGTTACAGGGAGTTTCTGATTTGTTGATGTAACAGTGAACTTTCCGCCGGCCAGATGAAGCGTTCCTTCGAGTGCAGCACTCGCAGTATCAAGGTCTCGAGCAAGTAACCCACGGCGCTGATGTGTGAGGGATGCATTTAGAATCTTGTACATAGCTGCTTTTATATTGTCGACTTGAACAGCGCTCATATACGTCGCAAACTTCAATAGGTCCGCATCTGCTCTTCGGATTGCATTGATCTCATCTCTCTTTAATGAGAAATAAGATGTTGATGTGTAGCTCTCGCTCATTGATACTGAGAGACCTAAATCTTGAGCCAATCGCGCTCGAGAGCTCTGCAAGATGTAGTTTCGATCATGCGGAGTAATTCGATTTACCCAATACTCGGATGGATTTCCGTGTGGAATCGCGTAGATTGTTGAACCAGTAATAACCGTCTTCAACCGGGCTAACCAAGCGATTGCAATATCGCTACCAGTACCGGGTGTCGCATCCACCAAGGTATATGGCTTTGTCATCGCAGTCACTTCTTCGACAAGTGCGGGATCGATAAACCAGATACGACCGGTGTGAAAACTATATGAAGGCGGATAAATAATTTTCCCCAGCTGACCGTTCGGTGCTAATTTTTGTGCGAGCACATCATCGATAAACCTGCCATCAAGTAGGCGATGGGTTGGTTCTGAGAGTACGGTAGGCGATTCTGCGCTAGCGCCGGGAAGAGCAATAAAAAGAGTCACTAACGATGTGAGCGCTATAAGAAATTTTTTCATGGCTGGAGATCGCCTGATCGTGCGATTAACTTCTTCTCATCTGGATAAGCGAGGAGTGAGATGATCTCTTCTAGTGGGAACCAACCAACATCATCTACTTCTGAAACTTGAGGCGCTAACTCGCCCCCCTTCTCGCGGAAGAGGAAGTGATGAACTGTCTTATGGATTCTCTTGCCACCAGCCATAAACCAGAAATCAATGACACCGAGTTCGCGAGAGATCTCAGATTGAATACCAGTCTCCTCTGCCACCTCTCGGATAGCCGCTTCTTCCGGCGTCTCGCCCGCTTCAATATGTCCCTTAGGTAAAGACCAGAGCAACCGCTCCTTGGTCGCATCCTTTAAGTCACGACGCCCAATAAGGAGGCCTTTTGTTCCCGTAGAGTCAATAACGAGTCCGCCAGCGCTCACCTCATCTACTCGCTTCGCGTAGGGCGGCTTATGTGCCCGCCCTTGAGGAGGGCGTTTACGTTGCGGACTCTTTGGGGTAGGAGAAGGTGATCCAGTCGAGGCTGAATCTGAAGTTCCAGATGAACTGTTCTGTGGTGAAGGTGGTCTCGTATCTCTCGAATCCTTTGAGGGGCGCTTTCTGCGCCGTCTCTTTCGAGATGCTTCGCCACCCGCACTAGGTGCCGGGGTCATGTAGGTAGGTTAGTGCTTTAGCCTTACCTATTGTGAATAGCACGCCAACCAATCCTGCGACCGATCCGGGGAGTATTGCGGCGAAAATCGCGATCGAGACGCTTACCCAGAGCGCTCCACTCTCGGCGGATTTAGCTGCGCGCTTCGCAGCCGAAGGGCAGACGCTCGCCCTTGTAGGCGGCCCAGTTCGAGATGCCATCCTCGGCCGGCTTGGTAACGATCTCGACTTCACAACCAGCGCCCGTCCCGACCTGACAAAGAAAATCCTTAACTCTTGGGCAGATTCTGTCTGGGATACCGGTGCAGCATTTGGAACTATCGCCGGAAAGAAAGGCGAGATAACGGTTGAGATCACAACCTATCGAAGTGAAGTTTACGACGCGAAGAGTCGTAAGCCAGAAGTCGATTATGGAGATTCAATTCTCGGAGATCTTGGCCGCAGAGATTTCACCATCAATGCGATGGCGCTGGAATTAACAACAGCTACACCAGAGTTTATCGACCCCTTCGATGGCGTTGCCGATTTAGCGCGCAAAATTATCCGCACACCAGGAAGAGCAACAGATTCATTCTCTGATGATCCGCTCCGCATGATGCGCGCTGCTCGCTTTGCAAGTCAACTTGAATTTGCAGTGGATCAAGAAGTTATCGATGCAATGAAATCCATGGCAGATCGCATCACCATAGTCTCAACCGAGCGAGTCCGCGATGAATTTGTAAAGACACTTATGACCGCATCGCCTCGCATCGGGCTAGCAATATTAGTTGAGACCGGTTTGGCGGAGTATGTGATTCCAGAACTTCCCAAGTTGAAGCTGGAGATTGATGAACATCATCACCACAAAGATGTTTATGAACATACTCTTACTGTTGTTGAACAAGCAATAAGTTTAGAAGAGCGTCTCGGTGGGCCAAATCTGGTAATTCGTCTCGCCTCACTTTTGCACGACATTGGTAAACCTAAGACTCGTGAACTTATCCCAGGCGGTGGTGTCTCCTTCCATCATCACGAAGTTGTGGGTGCGCGTATGGCACGAGAACGGTTGAGAGCCCTTAAATTCTCAAATGAAATAGTCGACGATGTACAACAACTCGTCTTTCTCCATCTGCGCTTCCACGGCTACGGCGGTGGCGAATGGAGCGATTCGGCAGTACGTAGATATGTGCGAGATGCTGACCATCTCTTAAACCACCTTCATGTTCTGACTCGTGCTGATTGCACAACCCGTAATCAGCGAAAAGCAGTTGCACTCTCAGAGACATATGATCGGCTCGAGGAGCACATTTCCAGATTAATGGAAGAGGAAGAGCTCAATCAGATTCGACCAGATCTCGATGGAAATGCCATCATGGGAATACTTGGCATCCCAGCCTCACCGATTGTTGGCAAGGCCTACAAATATCTCCTTGAGTTACGTATGGAGTCTGGCCCACTAGGTGTAGAGCGTGCGACGGAAGAGCTGCTTACGTGGTGGGCCGAGAATCAGCCGAAAAGTTAGTTGACTGTAGGAGCCCTACTGCGGTTCCAGCCAGCACAACAATCAGCACTATCGGCAAGGTACGAGATTGACCTGATTGCGGCAGCACCATAGCTGCGAAGAGTGCCCCTAAAACAATCGATCCATTAACTGCAACATCATAAAAAGCAAATGTTCGCCCGCGATATTCATCATCGATTTTGGATTGCACTAGCGCATCAGCGGTTACTTTGATTGCTTGTCCAGTTAAACCCAAGAAGAAGGCAGCGAGAATTACAGTGAATCTATTTGTAACAATCGTTATTACCGCAAGAAATGGCATGGATGAGAGGACCATGAGACGGATCCATTGGTGACGGCCTACTCGCGCCGCAAAGTACGGGGTAACTATTGCGCCAATTCCTACACCGACTCCGGTAACAGCCAGTGCAATACCAAAGGAGGCCAGACCAGCATCAGGATTATCTGGTGAGTTAAAGGTATTGCGCTCGAGTAGAAGTAACATGAGCGTTAATGCGGTAATCAGGCCACGCTGAATTGCTGTTGTAATAATCGCCCGAATGGAATCGGCGTGCTCGGCAAGAATATGAAATCCCTCAAGCATCTCCTTGAATCCTGCATTCTCAAATCTCTCTTCGTGCTCATGTGGGCCAATCTCACGGGCGCTGAGACGAAATGAGAGTAGTGCTGAGATGAGGTAGATCACCGCGCCAAGTGAAATCACAACTGCGGATGCTTGATCACTCGTGAGAAAAGAATCCACAATCTTCTTTACGCCGATTCCAATTCCACCACCGATGACAACTCCAATAGTTCCACCCGTCACAGCAAGTGCATTAGATGAGATCAGATGCTCTTTGCTCACCATGAGTGGTAGACCAGCTGAGAGGGCCGAGAGAATCAATCGGTTTAGTCCAAAAGAGAGCAGCACAACAAGAGTCAAGATAATTCCAGAGTGACCACTCTTTACTAAATATGCAACGAGACATAAGTTGAGGGCGCGCGCGAGATTGCAATAAGCGACAATGGCTCGACGTGAAAACCTATCGAGAAAAATTCCGATATACGGCCCGATAAGTGAGTATGGAAGGAGCACAACCGCGAAGGCGGTTGCGGCTGAAATTGCACTCGTGGCACGCTCTGGTGAGAAAAGCACAAAAGAGGCGAGTGAGGATTGGAAGAGGCCGTCAGAGATCTGACCACTCCACCTGACTGCAAGCAACCTCGATAACCTATTCACCGTTGGAAGCGTACTGAATACGCAGACCCTTCCATGAGGTTTATCCTTTGCCTATGTCGCGCCTATGGTCACGGAGAGATACCGTCGATTACTCATTAAAGCGGCGCGCAACGCTGGTCTCCTACTTTAAAGGAGCGGTCGCCGGGTTAGAAATCTGTGATGCCGACCCCTATCTTCGGTTAGCGGCGAAGTATCACGGTGAAGAGACCCATCGCCCTTGCCCCATCTGTCGCAAAAGCGCGATGGTTCTGCTCCACTACGCCTTTGGCGATCAACTCGGCCAGTACTCAGGACGCATTAAGTCAGTGCGTGAGCTAGAGGAGATGCAGAGTGAATTTGGTGAATTTCGTGTCTATGTTGTCGAAGTCTGCAAAGAGTGCCATTGGCACCACATGATTAACTCCTTCAAATTGGGGGATGGAAGGGTGCGCAAACCACCGAGACGGCAGCGCACACTCGAAGATTAGAGACTGTTTGGCGGTAATCTTTCACTGTGAATCAGATTAAGACGTGGCTCATCCGTATCGGAGTTATTGGCGCCGGCTCTGCCTTCGTCCTGGGCACCCTGGTCTTCGCCTACGCCTACTTCACAGTGAAGATTCCTGATGCGAACGCCTTCGTAAATAGTCAAGCGACAGTTATCGAATATGCCGATGGCAGCGAGATTGGTCGAATCGGTTCAGAAAATCGCACCGTAGTGAAGTTAGCAAATATTCCATTAGATGTCCGCCACGCGGTCATGGCAGCCGAGGATCGCAACTTCTACTCTGAGCATGCCTTTAGTCCAACTGGAATTTTGCGCGCCTTGTACAACAACCTTAAGGGCGGCTCGCTACAGGGCGGGTCCACAATTACGCAGCAATATGCAAAGACTGCCTTCCTCACACCTCAGCGAAATATTCAACGTAAGATCAAAGAACTTGTCATCGCAATGAAGTTGGAGAACGAGTTCTCGAAAGATCAAATTCTTGAGAGTTATCTCAATACTATTTATTTTGGCCGTGGAAGTTATGGCGTATCTACAGCGGCTCAGGTCTATTTCAATAGAAATATTAATCAGCTGAGCGTCTCCCAAGCAGCAGTTATCGCCTCAGTACTTCGCTCACCCGGTTATTACGACCCGGGCTACCCAAGCGGATTGAAGCGATTGAAGGCACGCTGGGCTTATGTCATCGATGGCATGGTGAAAGCAGGCTGGCTTGATCAGAAGAAGGCGAAGACTTTAAAGTTTCCAACAATTCAACCCCGAGTATCAAGTGGCACCCTTGCAGGCCCTAAGGGTTACGTCATCTCCTGGGTTGAGCATGAACTCCTCAACCTTGGTTTCACTGATGCGCAGCTACAAGTTGGCGGATTGGTTGTGAAGACAACGCTAGAAAAGCAGGCACAACAAGCTGCAGTTGATGCGGTTGCAAAGCGGACTCCCGCAAAGGCTCCGGATAATCTCCGTATCGCCCTAGTTTCGATTCGCCCTGGCACCGGTGAGATTGTCGCAATGTACGGTGGCCAGGATTATTTGAAACAACAGTTAAATAATGCAACCCAAGCAACTACCCAAGCCGGTTCATCCTTTAAGCCATTTGCACTTATTGCCGCGCTCGAACAAGGAATTTCATTGCAATCTACGTGGGATGGAACATCGCCACATGTGTATTGGGATGCCGGCGCACAACAGAATTACTCCGTCTTCAACTACGGTAATGAACAATTTCCTTCCGTAACTCTCGCAGATGCAACCGCTCATTCAGTAAATACGGTCTTTGTACCGCTCGGAATTCAGGCCGGCACAGATAAGGTAATCGATGCTGCTCGCAGAGCTGGAATTCCTGAGTCAGTAGGAATGATCTCTACGCCATCTGTCTCACTCGGTGTAGCAAGCCCTCATGTGATTGACGTTGCCTCTGCGTACGCAACCTTTGCCGCACAAGGTGTCTATGCAAAGCCATTTATTGTGAAAGAGGTGCTTGGCTCAAACCAGGGCGTTCTCTATGAATCACGGATTCAAGCCCAGCAAGTCTTCGCCGCCGATGTCATGGCAGATCTCACCAGCGCACTACAAGGTGTTACAAAATTTGGTACCGCCTCTGCTGCGCTCGCAGACTTTAAGCGCCCAAGTGCTGGCAAGACCGGAACAACAACAGATAATGCAAGTGCGTGGTTCAATGGATACACACCACAGCTTGCAACCTCTGTTGCAATGTTTAGAGATAACGCATCGCAGACCTTGAACGGTATTGGTGGATTGAACGCGGTTACTGGCGGTTCATTCCCTGCACGAATCTGGTCGTACTACATGACAGGTGCACTGAAGGGCCTGCCCAAGCTCAGCTTCCCACCTGCGGCTCATATCGGTGGAACAACTCCAGTGGATATGTCCACCGCGGTTCCTACTTTAGATCCAGCACTCGCAGAGAAGCCGACCCCTATCGCTACAAGGAGTTCGACAACTAAGAAAAAGAAGTAGTAGATGACGAGGGTTAATTACGCGACGAAGAGCGCCATTCTTCTCGCTCTCCTTGCATCACTTCTCTCTTTTGCAAAGTTCGAACACTGCGCAGCCAGGAACTTTGGCAGCCCCGATGTCTATGTACACGCTTGTTACTCGGATCTGCCCGCACTCTTTGGTGCGCGCGCGATAAATATTCACCAATGGCCTTATAGCAGCGCAACAAATGCGGTGGAGTATCCACCTGTTACTGGAATCGTAATGTGGGCTACTGGCCTTCTCACCCCGAATTCGGATTCCTATCGTTTCTATTTCTATCTCAACGCCATTCTCTTGGCGCTGCTCTTTATTGGCTCGGTCTATCTGCTTGCACGAATGCGACCGAAATTCTGGTATCTCTTTCCGCTCTCACCAGCCGTAATTGCTTCGATGTATATCAATTGGGATTTGTGGGCGGTAGTGAGCGCACTCCTTGCAATCTACCTCTTCGACAAGAAGAGCTACTCGTGGAGCGCAATCGCACTCGGCATCTCAATCGCTACAAAATTTTTCCCAATCGTATTACTTGCACCCGTCGTTCTTATCTTCCTCAAACGGCGTGAGATTTCACGAGCAGTAAATTTTTTGGTAATCACATTTGGTACCTGGTTACTTATCAATCTCCCCTTCATGGTAACGACATGGAATGGGTGGTTTCGATTCTTCTCGTTAAATGCGAAACGCTCAGCAGATTTCGGTTCTATCTATTATGCATGGGAGTTAGCCTTCCCCCATCAAAGTATCCATTCAGTCAACACTCTCTCGACTGGACTCTTCCTCATACTTCTCATTGCGCTCTGTTGGTACTGTTATTTTTACGCTCCAGCGAAGGCGCTCGCCTCACTGGCCACCTCATCCTTTCTCTTCGTCGCCGCCTTCACAATTACCAGCAAGGTCTACTCGCCGCAGTACATCTTGTGGCTGACTCCGCTTGCCATCTTGGCGATGCGCGGTTACCGAGACCGAACTGCTTTCTGGATCTGGCAGGCAGGAGAGTTGCTTTACCACCTGGCTATCTGGGAGTTCCTAGCTAAGTTCTCGGGTGCAAAATTTGGTATTCCCGGAGGCGCACTCGCCCTCGCTACGCTCATTCGAGTAGTTACAACGGTGTATTTCGCCCATCAGGTCACGCTTACACGGGATGCGCACAGAGAGGCCACCCTCCACAGGGGCTGAATTTCTCTATCGCTGCGCTCGCCATTACGATTAGCCTTCCTAATGAACGAGTGCGCCGCACTCCGACATTGGGAACGAGTAACCCTCCTGCCGCGGAAATACCGTGGCCGCTTTAGTCCAGAGGAGGTTGGGTTAACGCATGCGTCACTATGAAATCATGGTCATCCTTGATCCAGAATTAGAAGAACGCACAGTCGCTCCGAGTCTTGATACATACCTCAAGATCATCAAAGACAGTGGTGGAACCGTCGATAAGCTCGACATTTGGGGCCGCCGCCGTATGACTTTCGAAATCAATAAGAAGTCAGAAGGCATTTACGCTGTTGCAGATCTGCACTGTGCACCAGAAGCGATTAAAGAACTTGATCGCCAACTCAACTTGAACGAAGCAGTGCTTCGTACCAAAGTCGTCCGTCCAGAATAAGAGGCATACGCAATGGCTGCTGGTGACACAAACATCACGATAATTGGAAATCTCACAAGTGATCCAGAACTTCGCTTCACACCAAACGGTGCTGCAGTTGCAAAGTTCACCGTCGCTTCGACTCCACGTTATCTCGATAAGGCAACGAATGAGTGGAAGGATGGCGATAGCCTCTTTCTCACATGCAATGTCTGGCGTCAAGCAGCCGAGAATGTTGCAGAGTCACTTACCCGTGGAATGCGAGTAATTGTCACTGGACGTTTAAAGCAACGCTCTTATGAAACTAAAGAAGGCGAAAAGCGCACCGTCTATGAGGTTGAGGTTGATGAGGTAGGTCCATCACTTCGCAACGCAACTGCAAAGGTGACAAAGACATCCGGAAAATCTTCTGGAAGTTTCGCTCCAGCCGCTGAAGTCGCATCAGATGATCCTTGGTCAGCTGCCCCTGTTGGTGGCAGCTCTTGGGGTAGCACTGCTGCAGATGAACAGCCACCGTTCTAACCAATTTATTAACCAAACCATTCTCGCTAGCTGATCTCAATCAACTGCGAGGCATCCTCAAAGGAGCACCAAAGTGGGAGCAAGAAGTAATAAGACGCTGAAGCCAAAGAAGGTAGCACCAAAGCTATCGGCTGCAGCGATGAAGAAGTTTAAGAAGAAGCCATGTTCTTTCTGTCGTGAAAAGGTTAACTACATCGACTACAAAGATATCGCCACCCTTCGCAAGTACATCTCAGATCGCGGCAAGATCCGCGCTCGTCGAGTAACAGGTGCATGCACAGAACATCAACGCGCAGTAGCCGCAGCGGTTAAGAATTCCCGCGAGATGGCGCTCCTGCCTTACACATCGACAGCTCGATAAGGGGAGATGACAGATATGAAACTCATCCTAACTCGTGAAGTCTCTGGCCTTGGCGCCGCAGGCGATGTCGTAACTGTTAAAGATGGTTATGCACGCAACTTCCTCCTACCTCGCGGCACAGCAATTGCCTGGTCACAAGGTGGAGAGAAGCAGATTGAAGGTATCCGTCGCGCTCGCGCAACACGTGAGAT
>CAINVP010000056.1 GCA_903854185.1 uncultured Actinomycetes bacterium | reverse complement strand
CTTCGATTATTCAGTGGACCGCAGAGGTCCTAAAGTCCATCTTCTAGCGTTGGAGTTGTGCGTGTTCTCAAAGATCTCATCTTCCCGTAAAGCATTTGTCCGCAAGGCAATCGCCCTTCTAGCAATCTCATCAGTAGCACTCCTCGCGGCTTGCTCGAATGTCAATGCTGCAGCAACTGTTGGTGGGAAGGTCATCTCGGTTGAGACAATCCAGACCTCCTTCAATTCGATTATGAAGATGCGCGGAACCATAGATACATCCGGCATGTCACTTCCAACTGGCGCAGATCTAGATCGCAGCATTCTCAATGTCTACCTATCAACTGAAGTCATTGCACAAGCAGCAGCTACCAAGAAAGTCACGGTCTCGGATGCTGAAGTGAAGAAGTACCAGACCGCTCAATTGGCATCAATCGGTGGAACAGCGAACTTGAATAAGGCGCTCGTGCAGAATGCACTTGCAACTGAGGATCTCTTCACCTACTTCGAGCGTGCACTTTATGTACAGAAGATTGCCAAGGTCTTGAGCCCAACATCTGATACAACTGTTGCTACAAATTACATTCTCGACTTCGCCAAGAAGTTAAAGGTCACAATCAATACTCGTTATGGAAAATGGGATGCGACCCAGGTCAGTGTTGTTCCAGCAGATCCAACATCTGGCGCTGTCACAACTCCTGCCAAGTAATACCGATCCTCGCTTAGATTGACAGATAACGAGATGACATCAGAACTAGAACGACTTCGCGAAGTGATGAATCGACTTCGCTCACCCGGAGGCTGTCCATGGGATGCGGAGCAGACCCACGCCTCATTGTTAAAATATCTCCTAGAGGAGAGTTACGAGTTCGTTGATGCTGTTGAGAGTAATGACCGCGAGGGTATGCGAGAAGAGCTCGGTGATATGTTGTTGCAGGTCTATTTCCATGCGCGCATTGCAGAAGAAGATGGTGAGAGCCCCTTTGATGTTGAGGCGATTGCTGGCGATGTCGCCGATAAGTTGATCCGCCGCCATCCGCATGTCTTCGGCGATGTCGTTGCAGAGACCAGTGAAGATGTGATGAAGACGTGGGAATCGCAGAAGATGGCGGAGAAGGGGCGAACCTCTGCCCTGGATGGCGTCCCACTTTCGCAGCCGGCTATGCCACTTGCTAATAAGTTGATGTATCGCACGGATAAATTTGGTTATTCGATTCCCGTTAACCGCCCAGTCACTTTGAGCGACTCCACGACAGAGGAGGAACTGGGTCAGATTCTGCTGGGAATTATCGACCAGGCGCACCGCTTGGAGATTGACCCAGAGGCAGCGCTCCGCCGTGCCACCCGCGGATTTATCGATCAGATCAAGGATTTCGAGCGTAAGGCTGGCCCTGCGAACGGCTAGAATTGAGCCATTCAATCAATCCCATGCGGATTAGGGTTCATCGTCGAGCCCATCAGTAATGAATTTCATTATTAACGAACTCATTTCTCACACTTGAAAGCAGGAGCACGTGTCACTTATCGATGCAATCCACGCCCGCGAAATTCTTGATTCACGCGGAAATCCAACTGTTGAAGTAGAAGTCATCCTTGAAGATGGGTCAATGGCTCGCGCGGCTGTTCCAAGCGGAGCATCTACTGGCGCATTTGAAACGGTAGAACTTCGCGATGGTGGTAAGCGCTATCTTGGAAAGGGCGTTGAGAAGGCGGTTGATTTCATTAACGAAGAGCTCGCCCCAGCAATTGTTGAGGCAGAGATTGATGCAACCGACCAACGTGAACTCGATGATTTCATGCGCGATCTCGATGGCACAGATAATAAGGGTCGCGTCGGTGCCAATGCGATTCTCGGTATCTCACTCGCTGTCGCTCGTGCCGCAGCTGAGAGCGCTGATCTCTCTTTCTTCCGCTATATCGGTGGACCAACAGCGCACACACTTCCAGTGCCGATGATGAATATTCTCAACGGTGGTGCGCATGCTGATACGAACGTTGATATTCAGGAGTTTATGATTGCGCCGATTGGTGCCGAATCCTTCAAAGAGGGTCTACGTTGGGGCGCAGAGATTTATCACAGCCTTAAGTCGGTACTTAAGAAGCGTGGCCTTGCCACCAGCATCGGCGACGAGGGTGGCTTTGCGCCAAACCTTGAGAGCAATCGTGCCGCACTGGATCTCATTCTTGAGGCAATCGAAGCTGCCGGTTATAAGCCTGGCTCACAGATTGCACTCGCAATGGACGTTGCTGCGACAGAGTTCTGCGAGAACGGCAAGTACAAGTTTGAAGGTAAAGAGCGCTCATCGGATGAGATGATTAACTACTACCAAGAGCTCGTTAATTCTTACCCAATCGTCTCCATCGAAGATCCACTCGATGAGGATGACTGGGATGGCTGGGCGAAGATGACAACAATCCTGGGCGAGAAGATTCAGATTGTGGGCGATGATTTGTTCGTGACAAATCCAGAGCGCCTCGCTCGTGGAATTAAGTCAAAGACAGCGAATGCCCTTCTCGTTAAGGTAAATCAGATTGGAACCTTGACCGAGACTATTGATGCCGTATCTATGGCACACCGTGCTGGTTACCGCTCGATGATGTCACACCGTTCCGGTGAGACAGAAGATACGACAATTGCTGATTTGGCTGTTGCACTTGAGTGCGGACAGATCAAGACTGGTGCTCCTGCTCGCTCTGAGCGCGTCGCAAAGTACAACCAGTTGTTACGTATCGAGGAAGAGCTTGGTGATTCAGCGCTCTATGCTGGCCGCGCAGCATTCCCACGTTTTAACGGATAAGTAAGCTATTTAGTAATAAAGGGGTAATTCACAATGTCGTGGTTACGAGGAGTAGCAGGTCGCAATCTTGCGATAGCTACCGTGCTCTTCGTAATCGCGATTACCCTCGCCCCACCTATGCAGCGCTACTTTGCTCAACGCGCGCAGATTCAATCAATCAAAACTCAGTTGCACGATAGTCAGGTCACTCTTGAGAACGCGGCCAATGAT
>CAINVP010000055.1 GCA_903854185.1 uncultured Actinomycetes bacterium | reverse complement strand
GCCGGTGCTTTTGAAATTGCTGTCCCTGCCTTGGCAACAATCAAGAAAGTGGAGGGCATGACCGCCTGGGTCTTTGCCTCTTCTTCGCTAGCCATGATTCTCGGAAGTCTCGTTGCTGGAGTCTTTGCAAAACACCTCACACCGCTTCGCGCCTTCCTTCGAAACTACTATTTCTGGGCGCTAGCCGGCCTGCCGTTAGCCTTCACCAATCCAAACTGGAGCATGCTCCTCATCGCTTTTATCGTCGGGCTCTTCCTTGGCGCACAGCAAGTCTTCTACTTGGAAATACTTGAAGCGGTTCGACCATATGGCACATCAGCTTCAGCCCTCGGTTGGATGTGGACCATCGAGGGAAGCGCTGCAGCACTTGGATCAGCTGTCGGTGGATTTCTCTCGGAGAACTACTCGCCGCGAATCTGCCTCGGCTTCAACTCGCTCACCGTCGTTGGCGGGCTCATTACCGTGATTCTCGGTCAGAAATATCTCATCAAGGCTGATCGCCACCAGAGTGCAGCTCGCACAGATTAGTGAGCCGCGCTATCCCAGCTTGAGCCAATACCGACGCTGACATCAAGTGGAAGTGAGAGCTTCACGGCACTAGCCATCTCTTCCTTTACAACGAGAGAGAGCACGCTCTCTTCACCAGGTGCAACTTCTAAGATCAGTTCATCATGCACCTGAAGTAGAAGCCGTGATTTCAACTTCTCGCGAACAATACGCTCGGAAACTTTTAGCATCGCAATCTTGATGATATCCGCAGCTGATCCCTGGATTGGCGCATTTAACGCCATGCGCTCTGCCACCTCTCGCTGCGCTCGGTTATCGCTCGTGAGATCGGGGAGATATCTTCTACGGCCCATGATGGTCTCGGTGTAACCAACCTCTCGTGCCTGAATAACCACCTTCTTCAAATAGTCACGGATTCCCCCGAAGCGATCAAAGTAGGTATCCATTAATTGGGCAGCCTCACCTGGTGAGAGATCTAACTGCTGAGCCAGGCCATACGAACTTAAGCCATAGGCAAGTCCATAAGACATCGCTTTAATCTGTCGACGCATCTCAGCATCTACCGCATCCGGCAAAACTCCGAATACCTTTGAAGCAACCGTCTTGTGGAGATCCTCTCCCGATGTGAATGCGGCAATCAGTCCAGCATCCTCGGAGAGGTGGGCCATAATTCTCATCTCAATCTGACTGTAATCCGCGGTCAGCAATTGGGTGAAGGGCTTGTCGGCGATGAAGCAATCGCGAATTCTCCTCCCCTCCTCTGTGCGCACGGGAATATTCTGAAGATTCGGATCGGTGCTCGAGAGGCGCCCGGTTGCAGCAACTGTCTGTTGAAAATTCGTATGAATGCGACTGTCATGGGCAATTGCACTGAGCAATCCTTCAATCGTTGTAAGAAGTTTGCCGGTCTCTCTTATTCGCAGCAGATTAAGTAGCAGCGGGTGCTGCGTCTTGGCGTAGAGCAGATTGAGGCTCTCTGCATCCGTTGTGTAGCCAGTCTTATTCTTCTTCGTCTTCGGCAAGCCCAATTCATCGAAGAGAATCACCTGTAACTGCTTGGGCGAGGCGACGTTGAACTCTCTACCTGCGACAGCATGTGCTTGGGTAGTTTGCTCTGCCACCTCTCCCCTAAAGAAATCGGCGAGCTCTGTTAATTTCTTCTTATCGACCTTGATGCCTACTCGCTCCATGAGAGCTAATTCAAGGAGTGTGGGAATTTCTAAATCGCTCATTAATGCACGCATGCCGCGCGACTCAATTTCTCCTTGCAGCAGTGGAGTAAGACGATAGATGGCCGATGCCCCATTACCCGAGAATTCTTGGAAGAGTCCGCCCGATTCACTCTCCTCTTCAATGTGGCCTAAGTAGCGCTCTTGTAAATCCAGAAGCGAAATATTTCTACTTCCTGGGTTAACTAAGTAGGCAGCTAGCTCGGTATCCCAAGCAAGTCCGGCGATATCGAGAATTCGCGCCACCGGCTTAGCTGAGTGAAGCCATTTCGGAAGGTTCGCATCCGATATCCACGGGCCCACATCCCCCGACTCAACGATAAATATCTCATGAGCCGATAGTGCGACTGCGTAATTAATTATCGAGTTGCCATCAATGTCTAGATCAACCGCAATGGGATTGGTTCGGCCAGATAGCAGCTTCGTCAGCTCGGTAGCCGTCACCTTTGTAATTGAGAGCTCGACCTTATCGGCAACCTTGACCTGGTCCGAAGTGGAGGTAAATCCAGGAAGTTTCTTCACTCTCTCGTTGAGCGCTTTAATCTCAAGTAGGTCCAATAGCGGTGCTAACTTAGCTTGAACCACTCCATCCCAAGCGAGTTTGGAGATATCAGTCTCGATCGGAACATCTTTGCGTAGCTCGGTTAATTCGCGGTTGAGCATGACAGCGGAGATGTGTGCTCGAAGAGAGTCTCCTGCCTTTCCAGGAATCTCATCGATGTGGGCAATGAGTTCTGTGAGCGAGCCAAAGTCGTGAATCCACTTTGTCGCAGTCTTCTCCCCCACGCCTGGAACAGAGGGAAGATTGTCGCTGGGATCGCCTCGCAACGCGGCGAAATCCGGGTACTGCGCCGGCGTTAATCCGTACTTCTCTTCAACCGCTGATGGGGTCATTCGAGCGAGATCTGACATTCCCTTCTTCGGGTAGAGAACTGTCGTCTGCTCGGTTATTAATTGAAAAGAGTCGCGATCGCCAGAGCATATAAGTACTTCAAAGCCCGCTCGCTCTGCGCTCTTGGTCAGCGTAGCAATGAGATCATCTGCTTCGAATCCCTCAAGGGCGAAGTGAGAAATCCCCAACGCCTCCACCATCTGATAGAGATAGGTGGTCTGAGAACGAAAATCATCTGGCGTTGCACTCCGCGTGCCCTTATAGGACTCGAGCTTCTCTGTGCGGAAGGTCTTCCGAGAGACATCAAAGGCGGTCGCGATATGGGTGGGGCTCTCATCTCGAATAAGGTTGATCAGCATGGAAGTAAATCCGTAAATGGCATTTGTTGTCTGACCTGAGGAGTTGGCGAAGTTCTCTGCTGGCAGGGCGTGATACGCGCGATAGGCCATTGAGTGGCCGTCGATAAGTAATAGTCGCTTATCTGCCGTGGACTTCTCACTCTTCTTCGCGCTCATTATTGGATTCTAGAGGTTAAACTTTCATCCATGGTTGATTACTTAGCGATTATCAAGGAACGTGGCTCCGGAGCGCTGGACCAGAAGATGGGCATCGAGATTCTTGAGGCCTCCCCTGAACGGTTAGTGGCGCGGATGCCGGTTGAAGGAAATACCCAACCCATCGGCCTACTTCATGGCGGTGCAAATGTAGTTCTTGCCGAGTCCCTTGGTTCCATCGGAACCCAACTTCACGCCGGGCCAGATAAGCGCATTGTCGGTGTCGATATCAATGCGACACATCATCGCTCTGCAACTTCAGGATTCGTAACCGGGGTTGCGACTCCGGTCTCTCTCGGACGCACCCTCTGTTGCTATCAGATTGAAATCACCGATGACCAAGGGAAGCGAACCTGTACAGCAAGAATCACCTGCCTCATCCTTGCCGACAGGTGATTCACTGCAATCTATAACGCTGTTCTGGCGCTAGTGAGCACCGGTTCCTAGGTAAGCAGCGCGAACATCGGGATCGTTGAGAAGATCTGATGCCTTTGCCTCTTTTACAACTTTTCCAGTCTCAAGTACATAAGCACGATGCGCGCGCTGAAGGGCCTGCTGCGCGTTCTGCTCCACGAGAAGAATTGTTGTTCCGAGCTCTTTATTGATTGCGGTAATGATGTTGAAGATATTTGCAATCATCATCGGTGCAAGACCCATCGAAGGCTCATCGAGGAGGAGAACTTGAGGACGCGCCATCAGCGCTCTTCCGATTGCAAGCATCTGCTGTTCGCCACCTGAGAGAGTTCCACCAGCTTGGGTCAGGCGCTCCTTAAGGCGTGGGAAGAGATGGAAGACCCGCTCAAGGTCCTCTTGCATCTCAATTTTCCTATCCTTACGGAAGTACTTGCCAATCTCCAAATTTTCAAGAACCGTCATACCGGGGAAGATTCCACGGCCTTCTGGTGCCTGCGAGATACCTAGTTCGACTCGCTCATGTGCAGGAAGCTTTGAAATATCTTGACCGTTGAAGATGATGGCGCCACTTGCAACTGGGCGAAGTCCGGAGATGGTTTTGAGCGTAGTGGTCTTGCCAGCACCATTTGCTCCAATCAAAGTAACAATCTCACCTTGATTTACTGTGACGCTGATGCCCTTGATTGCCTCAATCTTGCCGTAGAAAACTCGTAAATCTTTAATTTCCAGATTCATCAGCGGGCGCTCCTAAATAAGCCTCGATAACTTTAGGGTCATTTTGAACAACAGAGGGTAGATCGTCGGCAATCTTCACGCCGAAGTCGAGAACGACAACACGATCTGAAATTCCCATGATGAGTGACATATCGTGTTCAATAAGTAGAACGGTGTAACCAGCATCGCGAATCCGCTTGATTGTATTGGCGAGCTCTACCTTCTCTGCCGGGTTAAAACCAGCGGCTGGCTCATCCAGGAGAAGTAGATCTGCACCCGTACCCATTGCACGAGCAATCTCTAATCTACGTTGAACGCCATACGGCAGGTTCTTCGCAAGGCGATCTTCATATTCAGCAATTCCAATAAATTCAAGAATCTCGTGAGCCTTTGCTCGTGCCGCTTTCTCGGTTTTACGTGAACGAATTGAACCAAAGAGCGCGCCAACTAAGCCAGCCTTGCTATGCACATCGGTGGCGGTGATGACGTTTTCAAGAGCGGTCATATCCCCCCAGAGGCGGATATTTTGAAAGGTACGAGCGACACCACTCTGAGTAATAGTGAAGCGCTTCTTACCAACGAGTGATTTTCCTTTAAAGGTGATCTCACCAGATGTAGGTTGATAGACACCAGTGATCATGTTGAAGACTGTTGTCTTGCCAGCGCCGTTAGGTCCAATCAGCGCCAGGATCTCCTGCTTGTTGACGTGGAGGTTGACCTCATTGAGTGCGGTTACGCCACCAAATTTCTTGGTGAGCCCGGTGAGTTCAAGAATTCTCTCTGACATTACTTTGCTCCTGTTTCAATTGCCGGAGATGAGAGTTTCTCGCGCTTCTTACGAGGCAAGATTCCATCCGGGCGGAAGTTCATAATGATGACCAATGTCAGACCAAATACGAGCTGACGGGCATTGGAGATAAAGCGAATACGCTCTGGCAGATAGGCGAGGAAGACGCCGCCAAGGACGACGCCCCAGATATTTCCAATTCCACCGAAGACGACACAGGAGAGGATGAGAACAGAGATATTGAAGGTGAAGGCATCAGGTGAGATGTAGAGCGTCTTTGATGCATAAACGACGCCTGCAGCACCACCGACGCCAGCACCGAGTGTGAAGGACCAAATCTTGTACTTCAAAGTTGGTACGCCCATAAGCTCGGCGGCATCCTCATCTTGGCGAATCGCCTCCCATGCACGTCCTGGGCGGCGCACAGAGAGGCGACGGATCATCCAGATGGTGAGGAGAATGAGAACGAGGACAAACCAATAGAACGAGTTTGGTGTCATGATGTTGAAATCAAGTACACCGAGTGGAGTGTGAATAGATGGTGGATTTGGAACGTTCGCCATTCCATTTGGTCCACCGATTTTCTGGGTGTTAAGAGCCGTGATTCGAACAATCTCACCGAAACCCATCGTCACAATCGCTAGGTAATCGCCTCGAAGGCGCAAGGTTGGAATACCAAGAAGAACGCCAGCAATCATCGCAAAGGCAATTCCAAGTGGCAGGATCTCCCACGTGTTCAGGTGGGTCCACTTGCCACAGATCGCCATCGTGTAGGCGCCGATAGCAAAGAAGGCCACATAACCAAGGTCCAACATTCCTGATTTACCAACCACGATGTTGAGACCAAGGGACATCAGCACGAACATGCCTACGGGGTAGATAAGGACATCTGCGAAATTACTGATTGGCGTATTGAGGAAATTGGAGAACGAGTAATTTCCCGCAAATGGAAGTGCGCCAGCCAAGAGAATCATTGCAATGCCGAAGCTGGTTCGCTGGAGTCGATTCCAGCCACTCCAGATGGCAGCGCCTTTATCGCGGACGTTGAAGTTTCGAAGTGAGTTTGTAGTTCTCATGTGTTTAGACCCTTGACTGCTGAATGGCTTCACCGAAGAGGCCGTTAGGACGGACAAGAAGGACGAGCACCAGAACTATGAAGACGGTGATCGCCTTCCACTGGGAGCCAAGTACTGCTGAGGCATAAGTTTCAAGGAGGCCAAGGGTCAATCCCCCAACAAAGGCTCCACGAATATTTCCGATGCCACCGAGCACTGCGGCGGTAAAGGCTGCGATACCGATATTGAAGCCAATGTTGAACTTTGTCGCCTCGTATACCGTTTCAAAGAAGAAGGCTGCCGCACCTGTCATCAGACCGCCGATAAGGAAGGTGATGGAGATGACGCGGTTGAGATTGACGCCCATGAGCTTGGCGGTCTCTTCGTTCATTGACACTGCTCGGATACCCTTTCCGAGACGGGTGTGATTTACGAAGCGTTGAAGACCGAAGAACATGATGGGAGCAACGATAAAGACAAGGAGTTGATCCACACGAATATTTGCACCAAGAATGGTGAAGAGCGAACTCTTATGGAGCATCTCGGGCGCGATAGTTGCGCGACCAGCTGTGAGAAGTGAGACCGACTCGCTCAAGACAATGGACATGCCAATTGCAGAGATGAGTGGCGCTAGTCGATTGGTTCCGCGAGAGCGAAGGCGGCGATATGCGACCAGCTCAACGATGACTGCGGTCACTCCAGATGCAAGCATGGAGGCGATCAAGCAGAAGAGCATGGAATAGATAAGTGTGAATCCGTGAAGATCTCCAGAGTTTGGTTGATGTCCGAGGATGTCACGTGAAACTACGATTGTGGCAAAGGTTCCAACCATGAAAATTTCAGAGTTCGCAAAGTTAATCATGCGAAGCACTCCATAGACCATGGTGTATCCGAGCGAGATCAGGATGTAGATAAATCCTTGAACTGCGCCCGAGAAGGTCAACTGCCAGAACTGACTTATGAGGGTATGCAAGTCGGTCTCCTTGGTAGATGCGAGTAAAAGCGAACGTTCAGCCTGGACCCCCGAATGGCTCCAGGCAATGGTCGAACTCTATACGAGGAAAAGGCCGCCCAGCGTACTGAGCGGCCTTTCCGAACTACGTCAAACTCGATTAAATCAGATGTATTAGATCTGACCCTTTGAGATGATTGTTCCACCTGTGACGAGGAAGGCGTTGATAAATCCAGCGCCAGCTGTATCGCCATTCTTATCAAACTTAATGGTGTTGCCCATCAAGCCTGTGAATGTTCCGGTGTTGATGCACTTCTGGATCTTCGCGCGAGTTGTGTTGCCCTTCTTGATGCAAGAAAGAATGATATTTGCTGCATCGAAGTCTTCTGTTGCGTAAGTTCCTGGAGCATTTCCTGTGACCTTCTTGAAGTCAGCAGCAATTGCCTTGCCAGCATCCTGGAATACTGCTGATGAAGCTGTAAGGCGTGCGCCTTCTGCTGCATCGCCAGCGCCATCAATGAATCCTGGGTCATATGTACCGTCGCCTGATGCGAAGATACCTGTGAAGCCAGCGTTACGGAGCTGCTTAACGAAGCCAGCTGCCTGTGCGTAGTAACCTGAGTAGATTACGACGTTGGTCTTTGAATCCTTGATCTTTGAGATTGTTGCAGAGAAATCAAGTGTGGTGTTTGTACCATCAACTGAATCTGTGCCAACAGCTGCGTGACCAAGTGCTTTAAGAGCAGACTGAACGTAACCATCAAGTCCGGTTCCGTATGAAGATTGATCATTTACGGTGTAGACAACAGGTGACTTAACACCCTGAATTGCATACTTAGCAAGAGCTGGACCCTGCTTATCATCCTTCGATGGCAGACGGTGGAAGACTGGACCACCGAAGTCTGTTGATGAAGGATCTGTCAAAGTTACGCGAGTTGCTGATGGTGAAATCAATGGCAATCCTGCAGCCTTGTAGTAAGGGAATGAAGCAACAGATGCGCCAGAGAAGGCAGGTCCTACGATTGCGAGGATGCTCTTATCCTTTGCTGTTCCTGGTGCTACAACAGATGCTCCTGGGCCTGAACCCTGATCATCAACTTGCTTAAGCCCGACCTGGGCCTTTGGGTTAGCCTTGTTGTAGAGAGCGAGCGCATACTTAACGCCTGCGATCTCATCAAGACCTGTCTGCTTGTTATCGCCAGTCAATGGACCTTGGTATGCGATGTAATACTTATATGTTGTTGCGCTTGCTGATGTTGCAACTGCGCCACCTGAAATGAGTGTCGCTGCTGTAACAAGAGCTACGCCAAGCTTCATATTCTTCTTCATGTAGACCTTCCTGTTATTGCCTAATGAGCAAACATGCATCCTGCAGGAGTCATGCTTACAATCCCGGGACAGGGAGGATTGAAGATTAATGGCTCGAGCAGCCCCCGACAAGGGGTGAGACGGAATATTTCACCTGCTGAGATGTACTCCGAAGCTATTGCACCTGCAAATTATTCCCGCTTGAGTTCAACCTGAGGCGTGCTTTAGTCAGCTCTCTTGCTAGTGCTTATCTGGAACGGCATCGGGTGAGATAACCGCCTGCGCGACCGCTTTCATGGAGATTCGGCGATCCATCGCCGCCCGTTGGATCCAACTAAATGCCTGAGGCTCAGTGAGATTGAGGGCCCCCATCAGGATGCCCTTTGCCCGGTCGATAATTTTGCGAGTCTCTAGCCGCTCGTGGAGATCTGCCACCTCTTGAGTCAGCGAGACCATTTGAGCATGCCGGCTGATGGCAATTTCAATAGCGGGGACGAGATCATTGATTCCAAAGGGCTTTACAACGTAGGCCATTGCCCCCGCATCTCGGGCTCTATCGACGAGCTCCTTCTGGCTAAATGCGGTCAACATGAGGACTGGAGCAAATTCGATGATGGATTCTGCTGCGGTGATGCCATCCATCTCAGGCATCTTCACATCTAGGATCGCCAGGTCTGGCTTAGTCTCCCGCGCGAGGGCAATCGCCTCAACGCCGTTAGTCGCTTGGGCCACAACTTCATAGCCGGCGTCACGGAGCATCTCGACCAGATCCAGTCGAATAATCGCCTCATCCTCAGCAACGAGGATGCGAGCAGGAGGCGTTGCAATATTCATGTGCCTCGAGTCGGATTCGAACCGACACTGTGCAGATTTTGAGTCTGCCCTCTCTACCGTTGGAGTACCGAGGCTAAACATCTCAGCCAGCCGAAGAGTTTACCTTCGCTGATGAGCTGCCTAAGTTTATGGGGCTAATCCCCTACTTCGCTACTTACTTACGGTAAGCAGGAGCTACACCCGAGACGGCATCGCCAATCTGATGGGCACGGAGGGCATTGGTGGAGCCCGGGATTCCAGGCGGTGACCCAGCAACGATGATGACATATTCACCTTGCTGAACCCGATGTGAATCAATCAGAAGTGAATCGACCTGCTTCACCATCTCATCTGTGTGATCAACGGTTGGCGCTATGAGTGGCTCGACGCCCCACGAGAGCGCGAGTTGATTGTAAACGTGTTGGTTTGGCGTGAAGGCGAGAATGGGAATTGCCGAACGTAGGCGTGACATTCTGCGCGCAGAATCTCCGCTCTCGGTAAATGCCACGAGATACTTCGCGCCGATGATTGCGCCTACCTCTGCCGCAGCCTTGGTGATAGCGCCACCCTTTGTCGACGGGTTGTGCTCGAGCGGCGGAATTCGGTTAAGCATCGCCTCTTCGGTTCGAGCGATGATGCGAGCCATAGTTTTTACAGCATCGATGGCGAAGGCGCCGACTGACGTCTCGCCCGAGAGCATAAGTGCATCGGCGCCATCGAGAACTGCATTAGCGCAATCTGTCGCCTCTGCCCGCGTAGGTGAAGAGTTGGTAATCATCGAATCCAACATCTGAGTTGCAACGATTACTGGCTTTGCATTCTCACGGGCAAGGATGACGCAACGCTTTTGAACGAGCGGCACTTCCTCGATCGGCATCTCAACGCCAAGATCACCGCGTGCGACCATAATGCCATCGAAGGCAGCGACAATCTCTTCTAGGTTATCAACCGCCTGCGGCTTCTCAATCTTTGCAATAACCGGACGGCGTATTCCGACCTCATCCATGATGCGATGCACGTCATCGATATCTCTGGCATTTCGCACGAAGGAGAGCGCAATGAAATCCGCGCCAGCTTTAAGGCCCCAGCGAAGATCATCGATATCTTTCTCAGACATTGCCGGTACTGAGACGGCAACTCCCGGAAGATTAATTCCCTTATTGTTGGAGACAAAACCCGGTTGAATAACTTCGGTAATTACATCGTTACCTTGTACTTCGACAACCTGAACGGTTACTTTGCCGTCATCAATCAGGATGCGGTCGCCAGGGCGGCAATCACCAGGAAGCCCCTTGTAGGTCGTTCCCACGCGCTCTTTTGTACCCTCTACTTCATCAGTGGTGATGGTGAAGATATCGCCGCGAAAGAGCTCATGTGGGCCATCCGCAAAACGTGCGAGTCGAATCTTTGGACCTTGAAGGTCAACGAGAATAGCGACCGGCTTACCGGCCTTAGCAGCGGCAGCGCGCACTCGATCTAGCCGTGCCTGATGCTCCTCATATCCGCCGTGGGAGAGATTGAGTCGAGCCATATTCATTCCCGCTTCGATCAACTCTGCTACTTTTTCAGGCGCCTCTACCGCTGGACCCATGGTGCAGACGATCTTTGCTCTTCTCATTGATGGCATATCTCAACCTTAATCTATGGACTTCGAACTCATGAGTATTACGGTGTGAATTAAATCGCGAGCGGACGCGCTGTTGGCTCTATGGGAGCCGGTAACTGCGTCTCGCCCATCAGGTAAGTATCAACAGCGGCGGCGCAACTTCTGCCCTCTGCAATGGCCCAAACAATGAGGGATTGCCCACGTCCAGCATCGCCGGCGACAAATACTCCCTCCGCACTCGTGGCGAAGTTCGCATCTCGCTTTACATTTCCTCGCTCATCGAGTTCGACCTCAAGTTGTGAGAGAAGTGCACTCTTCTCTGGGCCAACAAAGCCCATCGCCAAGAAGACAAGATCTGCCGGAAGTTCCCGTTCGGTGCCTGGCACCTTCTCGAATTTTCCATCGACAAATTTCGTCTCAACAATTTTTATTGCGCGCAGATGGCCCTCCGCATCACCGAGGAACTCTTCCGTTGAGAGCGCATACAGCCGTTCGCCGCCCTCTTCATGCGCGCTACTGACTCGGTAGATCATCGGATAGGTTGGCCACGGTTGCGAGGATGGCCGCTCTTCAGTAGGTCGCGGCATAATCTCTAATTGAGTAACACTCGCTGCGCCTTGACGAGTAGCAGTTCCAAGACAGTCCGCGCCGGTATCTCCGCCACCCAAGATGATCACGTGCTTTCCGTGCGCATCAATCGGTGCACCCTCAGGAAGTTCTCCGAGGCCTAACTTATTGCCCCATGGCAGGTATTCCATCGCTTGATAAATCCCCGTGAACTCACGCCCGGGCACATCGATATCTCGCCACGAAGTTGCTCCTACTGCGAGCACGACCGCATCGTATTTCGCACGCAATTGCGCACCTGTGATATCCACGCCAGCTTCAATGCCGGATCTAAATCGGGTTCCTTCAGCCTGCATCTGATAGATCCGGCGATCCACGATTGCCTTCTCCATCTTGAATTCAGGAATGCCGTATCGAAGCAGACCGCCAACGCGTGGTGCCCGCTCATAGACCGCAACGGTATGGCCAGCACGGGTGAGTTGTTGCGCTACTGCAAGACCAGCTGGGCCAGAGCCAATGACGGCAACAGTTTTACCCGTAAGGCGGTCTGGCCCTTGCGGTACAACAACATCGTTCTTAAAGGCCTCTTCAATAGTGCGAAGTTCGATCTGCTTAATAGTTACGGCAGGCTGGTTAATTCCAACTACGCAAGCGGTCTCACACGGTGCAGGACAGAGCCGACCTGTGAACTCAGGGAAATTGTTCGTTGCATGAAGTCGGTCAATCGCCTCGCGGCGCTCACCTCTCCACATCAAATCATTCCATTCAGGGATGAGATTTCCGAGTGGGCATCCCATATGGCAGAACGGAATTCCACAATCCATACAACGCCCAGCCTGCTTTTGCAGGTGAGAGAACTCCTGCGGCTCGTAGACCTCTTTCCAATCTTGAATGCGAACGTCGACCGGGCGTCGCGTTGGGAGTTCGCGAGCGGTCGTGAGAAAACCTTTGGGATCAGCCATTACAACGCCTCCATAACTGCTTTATTTACATCAAGTCCTTCACGTTGCGCCTTCTCCATAACTGCCAAGACGCGTGCGTAGTCACGAGGCATTACTAGTGAGATACGGGCCTTGCCATTAATCCAGTCTGAGATGAGCTCAAATGCAACGTGCGAACCGGTCTCTTCATAGAATCGGGTCAACAAATCCTTCAGCCGGGCATCTTGGTCATCAGGAATCGCAAGTACATCGACCATATCAGGATTGACTAACCGCGGATCGAGATCGAGTACAAATGCTCGCCCACCAGACATGCCTGCGGCAAAGTTACGACCGGTCTTGCCGAGAATGACTACGGTTCCTCCGGTCATATATTCACAACCGTGATCACCGACGCCTTCGACTATGGCAGTTGCACCAGAGTTTCGAACGCAGAACCGCTCGCCAACGATTCCACGAATAAAAATTTCGCCTTGGGTTGCGCCGTAACCAATGACATTGCCCGCAATCACATTCTCGTGCGAAGCAAAGGTTGATAATGGATCAGGCTTAACGATGACTCGACCACCGGAGAGGCCCTTACCAACGTAATCATTAGAATCTCCGACCAAAGTCATCGTCAATCCGGATGGAATGAATGCGCCGAATGACTGTCCTGCCGACCCAGTGAAGTTTGCACGAATGGTATTCGTGGGAAGCCCTGTGCCACCGAAGCGACGAGTGATTTCCGAGCCAAGCATTGTTCCGACAGTGCGGTTTACATTGCGAACAGTCGAGGTAAAGGTAGTTGGTAGGGCGTCGTTCAAGGAGGCAGCGGCCTTCGCAATTAACTCATTGTCGAGCGCAGCCGCTAATCCGTGATCTTGAGCCACGCTGTTCTTGCGTGCATGAGAATGTTCGCCCCCCGGAACCTGGAGAAGCGGTGCGAGATCAAGTCCGCTCGCCTTCCAGTGATCAATCGCTGATCGAGTATCGAGAAGTTCGACCTGACCGATTGCCTCATCGAGGGTCTTAAAGCCAAGGGTCGCGAGAAGCTCGCGAACTTCCTCAGCAATGTACTCAAAGAAGGTCTCAACAAACTCTGGCTTACCTGAGAAGCGCTTACGGAGGTCAGGATTCTGAGTTGCAACACCGACTGGGCAGGTATCTAGATGGCAGACGCGCATCATGACGCAACCGGAGACGACGAGCGGTGCCGTAGCGAACCCAAACTCCTCTGCTCCTAGGAGAGCTGCGATAACAACATCTCGCCCCGTCTTCATCTGACCATCTACTTGTACAACGATGCGATCGCGCAGATTATTGAGAATCAACGTCTGTTGAGTCTCTGCCAGACCTAGCTCCCATGGGGCGCCCGCGTGCTTAAGTGAAGTCAGCGGCGATGCACCAGTACCGCCATCATGTCCAGAGATGAGCACTACATCGGCATGCGCCTTCGAAACTCCGGCCGCTACCGTTCCTACTCCAACTTCCGCGACCAACTTCACGTGAATGCGCGCTTGGTTATTGGCATTCTTAAGGTCGTGAATCAGCTGTGCTAAATCTTCAATGGAGTAGATATCGTGGTGCGGTGGTGGCGAGATAAGTCCTACTCCTGGTGTCGAGTGACGAACTTGAGCAACCCACGGATAGACCTTATTTCCTGGAAGTTGACCGCCCTCACCAGGCTTGGCGCCCTGCGCCATCTTGATCTGAATATCATCGGCATTAACAAGGTACTCACTGGTCACACCAAAACGTCCGGAGGCAACCTGCTTGATGGAAGAGCGGCGAGAGTCGCCATTTGCATCTGGCGTAAAGCGCGCTGGATCTTCTCCTCCTTCACCGGTATTGGATTTACCGCCGAGGCGATTCATCGCAATAGCAAGAGTTTCATGAACCTCTTGCGAGACGGAACCGTATGACATGGCGCCCGTGGCAAAGCGCTTCACGATTGATTCGATTGGTTCAACATCCTCGATCGCAATGGGGGTGCGAACACCTTCTTTAAAGGTGAAGAGTCCACGCAGCGTCATCAGAAGGCGAGATTGATCATCGATATGCGTTGTGTATCGCTTAAAGATGTCATAACGCTTATTGCGAGTCGAGTGCTGAAGTGCAAAGACCGTCTCCGGATCGAAGAGATGAGGTTCACCTTCGCGGCGCCACTGATATTCGCCACCGATCGGCAACTTCTTGCTGCCTGGCACGATACCCATGGGTGGATAGGCAACATGGTGGCGCTTCACAGTCTCTTCAGCCACGATATCGAGAGTGACTCCTCCAAGTCGCGAGGTGAGTCCAGTGAAGTACTCATCAACAATCTCGCGCGAGAGGCCAATCGCTTCGAAAACCTGCGCACCGGTATATGAGGCGATGGTTGAGATACCCATCTTCGACATAACCTTGAGGACGCCTTTTCCGAGCGCCTTGATGAGGTTGGCAACTGCCTTCTCGGGAGTGATTCCAGTGATAACTCCTTGGCGAACTAAATCTTCCGCGCTCTCCATGGCTAGGTATGGATTGACAGCGGCAGCGCCGAATCCAATGAGGAGTGCGACATGGTGAACTTCGCGTACTTCACCTGACTCGACAACGAGTCCGACCTTGGTGCGAGTCTTCTCGCGAATCAAGTGATGGTGCACAGCAGAGGTCAAAAGAAGTGATGGAATAGGTGCTTCTTCAGCATCGCCATCACGATCAGAGAGAACGATAATATGAGCGCCATCTGCAATAGCCTGGGATACCTCAGCGCGAATCTCTTCTAGTCGTTCACGGAGACCTTCTCCCCCGCCAGCAACGTAGAACAGCCCTCGGACAACGTGCGCTTGAAAGCCAGGTCGATCGCCCTCTGCATTCACGTGAATAATCTTTGCTAATTCATCATTATCAATGACTGGGAAGTCGAGTGCAATCTGACGACAAGAAGCGGGACCGGGATCGAGCAGATTGTGCTCAGGACCGATGGAGCCACCCAGGCTTGTTACTAACTCTTCCCGAATCGCATCTAACGGTGGGTTAGTCACTTGAGCAAAGAGTTGGGCAAAGTAGTCGAAGAGGTTGCGGTGTTTGTTCGAGAGCGCCGCGATAGGTGTGTCAGTTCCCATCGAACCCAGAGATTCTGCACCATTCTTTGCCATGGGAGCTATAAGAAGGCGAAGTTCTTCTTCGGTATAGCCAAATGCTCGCTGACGTCGCACTACTGATGCGTGTGGATAGATGATGTGCTCACGTGCTGGAAGATCGGAGAGCTTCACTAGACCAGATTGCAACCAGTCGGAGTAAGGCTCTGCCTGTGCCAGTGAATCCTTAATTTCATCATCTTCAATGATGCGACCCTGCTCAATGTCGACGAGGAACATGCGACCTGGTTGGAGTCTTCCCTTACGCACAACGCGTTCAGCCGGAATCTCAAGCACTCCGACTTCACTCGCCAAGATCACGAGTCCATCATCGGTTACCCAGTACCGCGATGGGCGGAGTCCATTGCGATCAAGGACTGCGCCGACTTGATTTCCATCTGTGAAAGTTACGCACGCTGGACCATCCCATGCCTCCATCAGTGAGGAGTGGAAGGCATAGAAATCACGCCGCTCTTTCGACATCGTTGCGTGGTTCTCCCAGGCCTCAGGGATCATCATCAACATGGAGTGAGGAAGTGAGCGGCCATTGAGGTAGAGCAGTTCTAACACCTCATCAAACGAGGCAGAGTCAGATCCGGTCGGATCCACTATCGGAAAGATTCGGGAGATATCACCTTCGATAAAATCACTCGAGAGGAGCGCTTCGCGGGCTCGCATCCAATTTCGATTTCCGCGAACGGTATTGATCTCACCATTGTGAGCGATATACCGGTACGGGTGTGCCAATGGCCAAGAGGGGAAAGTATTTGTAGAAAAGCGGGAGTGCACAACGGCAAGCGGTGATGCGACGCGCTCATCAGAGAGATCGGGGAAGAACTCTTCTAACTGTCCCGTCGTCAACATTCCCTTATACACAATCGTCCGCGATGAGAGCGATGGGAAGTAGATGCTTAACGAGTGTTCAACGCGCTTGCGGAAGATAAAGACGAGTCGATCAAGGGCTAAATCGTTCTGTGAACTCTTTCCGGCGAGGAAGAATTGAATAAAGTGCGGCATCACAGAGAGCGCAGTTTTTCCTAGTGAGGTCGAGTTAATAGGTAGCGAGCGCAGGCCAAGAAGAGTCAACCCCTCTTCTGCTGCTATCCCCTCAATTTTCTGCAAAGCGCTTGCACTTAGCCCACCATGAGCAATCAGCGATTCATCTACAAATGCAATGCCGGTCGCATACGATCCAGATTCAGGAAGGGTGAAATCTACAACTTCACGGTAGAAGTGATCTGGGATGCGGATAAGAATTCCCGCACCGTCACCGCTATCAGGCTCTGCTCCTGATGCACCGCGGTGCTCAAGATTTCGGAGAGCAGTAAGGGCTTGACTGACAATCTCGTGGCGCGCCTCTTTATTGAGCGTCGCCACCATCGCAACGCCACATGCATCATGTTCATTCTCAGGGTTATAGAGTCCTTGAGCTTGCGGAACTGTGCTGAAGAGCGTCATCTGGCCTCCTGCTGATTTATCCATCAAAGTTCGGGACAGCAGTGGCCCGGCCCGCTCCTGGTTCGGAGAGGGTGGTGAATCCTAGCAATCAGATGCCTGAGAGGTGAACCAATCCGCCAATTCCTGCAGTGATTGCCATACCCAGCGAGCCGCCAATCACTACGCGCAAGATGGTCTTTGGCATTCCCGAACCTGACAGCTTGGAGCTGATGCCTCCCGTGAGTACAAGCCCCAAGAGCGTGAAGACGATAATCCCCACAGATTTTGCATGAGAGGACCAGGCAATCGCGCCGAAGAGTGGCACGATACCGCCGGCCGTGTAGGAGATGGCCGAGGCGATAGATGCTTGAACTGGCCGAGCCTTCGTATGTTCAAATTGACCCAACTCATCACGTAGGTGCGCCTCAAGCGGATCACGCTCATGCATGATGCGAGCAACCTCTGCCGCCATCTCTCGGGGAAGTCCACGTTCGATATAAATCTGAGTGAGCTCTTCCTCCTCCCCCACGGGATCGAGTTCTAGGTGTTTGATCTCCATGAGGCGATCACTCTCTTCAATATCGCTCTGAGATTGCACCGAAATATATTCACCAACCGCCATCGACATTGCACCTGCGGCGATCGCGGCGATGCCGGTCACGGTTAGCCCTGCAGTTGGGGCTGCGGCGGCGATGCCAATCATCAAGCTCGCAGTTGCGACCAGTCCATCATTTGCACCGAGCACGGCTGCGCGCAACCAGCCGGCGTTATGCGTCTTGTGGTGTCGGTTGCGGTTGTAGACATCTTCGATCATGGATGCATCTTACTCGAGCCTCGGTTTCGCCTCCACAACCAAAGCCCGGATGTGAGCATCAAAACGAGCGAGAGCAGCAAATTTACTCGCAGGCCAAAGAGCGTATGGGCTGGATCTATGCGAAGTGACTCCCAAGCCACTCTGCCCAGACAATAAAGAAATATATAAATAAGGAATGTCGATCCGGCCCTGAGGGTCGTTCTGCGCTCGGCAAGAATAATGGCCCCCGCTACAAAGAGGCACCACAGCGATTCATAAAGAAAGGTGGGGTGAAAGGTTGAGTAGCCCTCAAAGCCCACTGGGCGCAGACCGCGAGGGATCTCTAACCCCCACCAACTGTGAAGTGGACGACCGAAGAGTTCACCATTAAACCAATTTCCCCAACGGCCTATCGCCTGGGCAACTAAGAGGCCTGGAGCGAGTGCATCAGCAAAGAGTGCAAAATTTGTTCGTTGATCTTTACGTCGAAAGAGCAGAAAAGCAACGAGAGTACCCAAGGCAACTGCGCCCCAGATTCCCATCCCACCTTTCCAAATCTTGAGTGCGTCACGTGGAGAACCGCCAGTGCCAAAGTAAGCATCGGGTGAGGTAGCGACGTGATAGAGCCGGCCACCGATAATTCCCGCCGGTATCACCCATATTGCAAGATCCGTTAACGTCTTCGGATCTCCGCCAACGTGGGCATAGCGCGCTCTACCGATAGAGAGGGCAGCAATGGCGCCCAAGAGAATGCAGAGCGCATACATATGAATAGTAAAGGGACCCAGCGCCACGGTCGAGAAGGTCGGCGTTGGGATAAAACTATGCAGCGCGTGCATCAGGTGTCGAGTTACTTCACTCCTGCAGCTGCCAGATCTTTCTTCAGGGCAGCTAGATCAAGGTAGTGGGCACGGTTCAACTCTTTCCCGTTCACATAAACTGTTGGTGTTGAACTCACGCCCTTCTTGGAGGCGTCATCCTCCACCTTCTGTGCCCAGTTCACATATTTACCTGATGTAATACATTTCGAGACGGTGCTCTTATTTGCACCAGCTGCAGTTGCCAATTTTATGAGCACATCATTTGTCCACGCACCAGAGTTCTCAGAGGAGGGCTGATTGGCGTAGAGCATGGTGTGCATTTGAACAAATTTTCCTTCATCCGCGGTACATGCCGCCGCTTGTGCAGCAAGAACAGACTCTGGTCCGAGGAAGGACATTGGATGATAGACCGCCTTGATCTTCTTCGCCTTCACTAGATCATCAAAGTAAGCATTGGAAACTGCTTCAAAGTTGCGACAGTTTGGGCATTGAAAGTCTTCCCAAAAATCAACGCGGACCGGTGCGGTTGGGTTAACCACAATCGCATAGCCATCAGCCTTAGAGACTGAGGAAGGAATTGTGAGTTTCTTCGAAGCCTGGCTATTCATAAAAGCAAAGATTCCCGCTGTTGCGAGGACAAAGACGACCATGCCAATGGCGATATAGCGCGTTGTCGTATCGCCCTCTTTGCTCTTCTTCGAGGACGAAGCCTTCTTAGGAGACTTCCCTTGTGAAAGTGCCATCTTCTCTTCCTTCTCTCTCGGGTCGCTGTGACCGCTTGGATTTCTTCTATTCCATCTCTCTTACAAACTTACAAACTTTCTATATCTCAGCGTTAGCGCTTCTGAGACCTAACACCCGCTGCCAAACTCTCAGCGAGTAAGCGAACTGCCGCCACGCCCTCATCCAATGAGTTGGCCTCTTGCACCGCACGAATAAAAGCAGAGCCGACAATGACGCCATCAGCATAGCCAGCAACTTCGGCGGCCTGCTCTGCATTAGATACGCCAAGCCCGACAGCAATCGGCACTTCGGAGACCGCACGGATACGTGCAACCAATTCATGTGCGCCGCTTGCGACTGATGTGCGAAGTCCCGTTACCCCCATCAATGAGGCGGCATAAATAAATCCATTAGTTTGGGATGTGACGTTCTGAAGGCGTTCTGGCTGCGTGCTCTGTGCAACGACGTAGATGCGATTTACCTGGTGAGAATCTGTAGCCGCAATCCACTCTTTCGACTCTTCGATCGTCAAATCAGGTGTAATCACCCCTGAACCGCCATGCGCTGCGAGTTCTTTCGCAAAGTTATCCACGCCAAATCGTTCAATAGGGTTCCAATACGTCATGATCACTGACGGAACTAGATCAGCCGCGAAACGGAGAGTCTCGAAGACCTCCTTCGCTCCTACGCCATTGGCTAACGCTTGATCGGCAGCGGCTTGAATGATGGGACCATCCATCACTGGATCGGAATATGGAAAACCAATTTCAATCGCATCCACGCCGCCATCAATCATCGCTTGAATGATTCGGTAGGAAGCCTCCTGAGTAGGAAATCCTGCTGGAATGTATCCAATGAGAATCGCTCGCTCGCTGCGGGTTGTAGCAAAGAGCTCTTCTAACGCAGTGCTCATACTGGCATTCCAAAATACTCAGCCGCCGTATGAACATCCTTATCGCCGCGACCCGAGAGATTAATTAAGAGTGAGGCGCCGCTGCCAAGTTCCTGACCAATCTTCATCGCGCCAGCAAGTGCGTGGGCAGTTTCAATCGCAGGAATAATTCCCTCGGTTTTGCAGAGAAGTGAGAAGGCCGCCATCGCCTCAGCGTCGGTGATCGCTCGATACTCGGCGCGACCGATGTCATGCAGGTAGGCATGCTCTGGTCCAACGCCAGGGTAGTCCAGCCCTGCGGAGATGGAGTGTGATTCAACGGTCTGACCATTCTGATCCTGGAGAACATAGGAGCGAGTGCCATGAAGAACTCCGCGAGTTCCACCTGTGATTGTCGCTGCGTGAAAACCGGTCTCGACCCCTCGACCGCCTGCTTCCAGTCCGATTAGTCTGACACTCGCATCTGGAATAAAAGCATGGAAGATACCGATGGCATTTGAGCCGCCACCCACACATGCAAGAACTGCGTCAGGCAGCTTTCCAGTGAGAGCAAGCATCTGCTCACGAGCCTCTTCGCCAATAATCTTATGGAAATCTCGAACCATTACGGGGAAAGGATGTGGTCCAGCAACCGTACCAAGCATGTAGTGCGTTGTCTCCACATTAGTGACCCAGTCGCGCATCGCCTCATTAGTCGCATCCTTGAGAGTGCGCGATCCTTGAGTAACTGGCACAACCTCCGCGCCCAATAACTTCATTCGAACAACGTTGAGCGCCTGGCGTTTTGTATCTTCCTCGCCCATATAGACAACACAATCAAGGCCCATCAGCGCTGCGGCGGTTGCAGAGGCAACGCCATGTTGTCCAGCACCTGTCTCGGCGATAATTCTCTTCTTGCCCATGCGCTTTGTTAATAGCGCTTGCCCAAGAACATTATTTATCTTATGCGAACCAGTGTGGTTCAGATCTTCACGCTTCAGAAAAATACGTGCGCCGCCTGCATGCTCTGCAAATCGCTTTGCCTCTGTGATGATGCTGGGCCGGCCTGTATATGTCCGATGCAATTCGGAGAGCTCTTTAATAAAGAGTGGGTCAACAAGAGCTGCTTGATGTGCAGCCGATAGTTCATCGAGCGCTCCGATGAGTGCTTCTGGAACAAAGCGACCACCGAACCGGCCGAAATGGCCAAGGAGATCTGGAAGTTGTGTGGCAGACATGGTCAGACGGTACCAGCGTTACCCAGCAAATGTTGGATAGCGTGTGCAGGGTTACCCGCCTTCACCAACGTCTCCCCAACCAAGATGGCGTTAGCCCCGATGGCTCGAAGCGCAGCTACCTCTGATGGCAGCGCTATCCCCGATTCTGCGATGCGAATCACATCAGCAGGAATCATCGGGATGAGACGTTCGAAGGCCTTGGTGTCTACCTCGAGCGTCTTCAGATTTCTGGAATTCACGCCGATGATACGTGCGCCTAGATCACAGGCAATCTCTACTTCTCGCTCATCATGAGTCTCGACCAATACATCCATTCCTAGTTCAGTCGCTAATTGATAGAAATCCACGAGCTGACTCTTCGCAAGTCCAGCAACAATCAGCAGCAGAAGATCCGCGCCTAGCAGTCGAGATTCGACAACTTGAAATTCTGTCACGATAAAGTCTTTGCGAAGCATGGGGGTATCAATAGCTGCTCTGACTACCTGGAAATCTGCCATCGAGCCTTTAAATCGACGTTCTTCTGTGAGCACGCTGACAACAGTTGCTCCGCCCTCTTGATACATCTGCGCTAGCCCTGCGGGATCAGAGATCTGCGAGAGCTCGCCCTTGCTTGGTGAGGAGCGCTTCACTTCTGCAATTACCCGCAGATCAGGCTGTGACAGTGCAGTTAGCGCACCGCGAAGTGGCTCTGCCTCATCAAGGCGCTCATAGAGTTGGCCTAATGGCACCTCGCGAGCGTGCACATCTTCGAGTACACCTTCAATAATACTTTCTAAGACCGAGCTCATAACGATGGGTCCTCTCCGTTATTCAACTTGTTCCAATCCGATGGAGTATGGCGGTCATAACGTGAATCTGTTGAGCGCTTCTTGGTTCTGCGAAGAAAGTAACCTGCCAACAGAATTGCTGTAAGCGGAATAATTAATTTCATCTCAACCCTCCAGCGCGACCATGGCATTAGCCGTCGCGATGGCCGAGAGAACTGTGGCCGCTTTATTAACACATTCTTGGTCCTCTAGCGCGGGAACCGAATCGGCAACGATTCCTGCTCCTGCTTGAACATAAGCAATGCCATCTTTAATCACCGCTGTCCTGATTGCGATACAAGAGTCGATATTGCCTTGAAAATCAAAGTAGCCGATAGTTCCACCGTAAATTCCCCGTCGCGTAGGTTCATGATTTTCGATAATCTCCATAGCCCGGGGCTTTGGAGCCCCCGAGAGGGTGCCAGCAGGAAAGACGGCGAAGAGTGCATCAATGGGAGATGATTCGCCACGAAGTTTGCCTGTTACCGTGGAGACGATATGCATGACATGTGAATAGCGCTCAATTTTCATAAACTCAACGACTTCTACGCTGCCTGCAGAGCAGACTCTTCCTAAATCATTGCGACCCAAATCAACCAACATCAGATGTTCGGCTCGCTCTTTCACATCTGCTAAGAGCTCATCGGCGTTCGACTGATCGATCTCAGGGTTTTGTGAACGTGGTCTCGTACCCGCAATCGGATGAATGAGAACATCCTCCCCCGTAACCTTCACCAACGCCTCAGGGCTAGAGCCGACGATGTGAAGCGCGTTAGGCAAGTTAAATATGTACATATAGGGGCTGGGATTATGTAACCGCAGAATACGATACACATCGAGCGGAGTGGCGAGGAGTTCTGCTCTAAATCGTTGTGAGAGCACTATCTGAAAAGCTTCACCACTTCGAATCTCTTCTTTAAGAAGATTGACCTTTTCGCAATACTGTTCCGAGGAGATGTCACGTGAATAATCGGCAGCGACCTTGTCGATACTTAAGGCAATTGCCGCCTTGCTATCAGATTTCAGCGACTCCACCATCTGCTCGAGTCGAAGACAGGCGTCGTCATATGCTTCATCAACCCGATCATCACTGCCATCCCAATTAATCGCGTTAGCGATGAGGACGAGCGTTCCATTGAAGTGATCAAAGATTGCTAAGTCAGAGGTGAGTAGATACGCGATTTCAGGGAGATCAATATCAGCAGTCGCAATCGATGAGATCTTCTCGAGTCTTCTGACCGCCTCGTAACTCATGTAGCCAACGAGGCCGCCAGTGAGAGGCGGCAACTCAGCAATCTTCGGTGACTTTAAATGCGCCACAGTGATTCGAAGTGCTTCGAGCGGATCACAACCAGAGGGCGCACCTGCCGGGGCTCGACCCTCCCACACGGCAACCCCATCTCTTTCAGTAAGAGTCGCAACGCTATTTACACCGATAAATGAGTACCGAGACCAGGCTCCACCATGCTCGGCAGATTCAAGGAGAAATGTCCCCTCGCGCTCTCCGGTTAGTTTGCGGTAGAGACCCAAAGGCGTCTCACTGTCGGCAAGAAATTTCTTCCACACCGGGATGAAGTTGTGACCCTTCGCGTACTCTCGAAAACTTTCGCGATCCATCAGGCAATTTCAATCGCTCGAAAGAAGCAGGAACGTTCACCCGTGTGGCAAGCAGCGCCAACCTGTTCCACTTTAAGCAGCAACGCATCGCCATCGCAGTCATACGAGATTGAGTGCAATCTTTGGGTATTTCCTGAAGTCGCACCCTTGCGCCACAGTTGATTGCGCGAGCGGCTCCAGTATGTAACTTCGCCAGTTCTCAAGGTGAGCTCCAGGGCTTCGCGATTCATCCAGGCGAGCATCAGCACTTCCGAACTCTGCACATCCTGCGCTATTGCAGCCACAAGTTCTGACTTATCGAAGTGGCTCTGAACCTCTGCAGGGATAACAAATGTAGCCATATCTAGACCCCCTGTACTTGGCGAATTGGATATCCATGTCCGATGAGGAATTCTTTCACTTCTGCAATGGTAAATGTTTGGAAATGAAAGACGGAGGCGGCCAATAGAGCATCGGCGCCAGCCTCAAGGGCGTGAGCAAAATCTTCCAAAGTGCCCGCTCCCCCGCTAGCAATTACTGGCACTGATGAAATTGCCTTCACTCGAACAGTCATCTCTAGGTCATAACCATCTCGGGTGCCATCGGCATCCATAGAGTTAAGTAGAATCTCACCGATTCCCCGTTCGATGCCCTCCTCAATCCAATCTAGCGCATCTCTTCCCGTTCCTTCTCGGCCCCCATGGGTAGTCACTTCAAATCCTGAGGGTGTATCACCGCGCCGCGCATCTACTGAGAGAACAAGCACCTGATTGCCAAAGCGATCGGAGATTTCGTTAATAAGCTCTGGTCGAAGAATCGCGGCAGTATTTACTGAGACCTTATCTGCACCTGCGCGAAGGAGCTGATTCACATCATCGGCGCTCTTGATTCCGCCGCCGACCGTAAGCGGAATAAAAACCTGCTCAGCAGTTCTACTCACCACATCGAGCGTTGTCTTTCGATCTTCAACAGAGGCAGAGATATCGAGAAAGGTGAGCTCATCAGCTCCGGCTGCGCCATACAACTTTGCTAACTCCACGGGATCGCCAGCATCAACGAGATTCTTGAAATTGACACCCTTTACTACTCTGCCGCCAGCAACATCAAGGCAAGGGATTATTCGTTTCGCAAGCATTAGTTACAGACCTCAAGGGCTTCTTCCAGAGTAAATGCTCCGGCATACAAGGCCTTGCCGGTAATCGCCCCTTCAATGCCAATCGATGTTAGCGATTTCAAGGTCCGCAAATCTTCAAGCGTGGCAATTCCACCGGAGGCAACGACTGGGCTCTTCGTCGCCGCACAGACCTCGCGCAACAGTTCTACGTTCGGTCCCATGAGAGTTCCATCTTTTGTCACATCAGTAACGATGTATCTCGCACAACCATCCCTATCGAGTCTCTCCATGGTTTCAAAGAGTTCGCCACCCGCTTTAGTCCAACCTCGAGCAGCGAGCGTATGCCCACGCACATCCAGCCCCACCGCAATTCGAGGACCAAACTCTGAAATGACTTGTGCAGTCCACTCTGGGTTTTCCAGCGCTGCCGTTCCAAGATTTACTCGTTCACAACCGGTAGCAAGTGCGCGTCGAAGTGATTCATCATCACGAATTCCACCTGAGAGCTCGACCCGAAGATCTACGCTGGCGATCACCTCGGCAAGTAGATCAGCGTTGCTACCAAGACCAAAGGCGGCATCAAGATCAACGAGATGAATCCACTCGGCACCCGCGCGGAGAAACTCTTGCGCAACGTCCCGTGGGTTTCCGTATTGAGTCTCTTGCGCTAATTCACCCTGTACCAACCGTACGGCACGCCCAGCCTTCACATCAATCGCTGGTAGCAACTCTAATTTATTCATAGCGACTCCACCCAATTTCTTATCAATCGAGCTCCTGCATCCCCGCTCTTCTCGGGATGAAATTGCGTTGCACTAATCAGTTCACTCTCGACTGCGGAAAGGAAACGATCTTCATACTCTGTAATGCTATTAATGGCGTTAGGAACTGGTGTGTGAGCAGCGAAAGAGTGGACGAAATAGAACGACTCTCCATCTAAGCCACGGAAAAGTTGTGAACCTGCTCCCGCGCTGACGGTATTCCAACCGATGTGAGGAAGAATTCGGTTTTCGATTGGGGAAACACGTCCCGGCAGAAGAGCAAGACCAGGTGTTGATTTCTTCTCTGTACCTTCATCAAAGAGAATCTGCATTCCAACACATATCCCTAAAATCTTCTTTCCAGCCTGAAGGCGCTCTTGAATGATTCGCGTCCCGTCGATGGAGCTAAGTTGGCTCATGCAGGCAGCGTATGCACCTACTCCAGGCACCACGAGTCCGTCGGCTGCAATCGCAACTGATGAATCCGAAGTAACGCGAACATCAACGCCGGCAGCCGCAAAGGCGCGCTCGGCAGAGCGGAGGTTCCCGGAACCGTAATCAAGAATTGCGATCAAAGAGTGCCCTTAGTTGATGGAATTCCCGTTATCCGTGCATCGAGTGCGACCGCATCACGAAGTGCGCGGGCAACTGCCTTGAACTGTGCCTCAAAGACGTGGTGAGCATTGCGACCTTCCAGCACTCGCACATGTAGCGCGATTCGTGCCTCGGCGACGATTGACTCCCAGATATGACGGCCAAGGGTGGTATCAAAAGTACCAATCAATTCCACAATTTCTGGTTGGCGATGGACAAGATATGGGCGACCCGAGAGATCTACCGCCGCTTGTACGAGGACTTCATCGAGTGGGACCATTGCATCACCAAATCGGCGGATTCCAGCCTTATCGCCTAACGCCTCGCGCAACGCTTGGCCGAAGGCAAGTGAAGTATCTTCAACAGTATGGTGAGAATCGACATCGATATCTCCGACTGTCTTTACCGTCAGATCAAAGCCAGCATGTTTACCCAACTGAGAGAGCATGTGATCAAAGAACGGAACACCGGTATCGATATCGATAGTGCCGGAACCGTCGAGTACAAGGTGAACGCTGACTTCTGATTCTTTCGTCTTGCGAGCCACCTTTGCGCTACGAGCTGACATCTTCACTCCCCATTCTTGACGGAATAACTTTCGGAACCAATCTTCAATCAACTTTCAATCTACCTACCTACAAATTATTTTGTAGTTGCTGCACACTCCGCTGCGACCGTTAAGAAAGCCGCATTCTCGTCCTTTGTCCCTATGGTCACTCGAAGGAAGCCCTCTAACCCCACATCTCTGATGAGAACTCCTCTTTCGAGAAAGTACGTCCAAGCCTGTGCCGAACTCATTGTTGAGCTATGAGGAAGCGCGAAGAGAATGAAATTTGAAGCTGATGGCACTGGGCGATACCCATACGAGGTAAGAGCCGCTGCAACCCTCTCCCGCTCGCCGATGAGCAGGTTGATCTCACTTTGCAGTGTGGCGGCAAAGTCTACGGCAACAGATGCAGCCGCCTGAGTGAGCGCGCTTAGATGGTACGGAAGCCGGGTCACGAGCATCGCCTCAATAGCAGGCTCAGAAGCTACTAAGTAACCAACTCTCGCTCCCGCAAAGGCGAAGGCCTTGCTCATGGTTCGACTCACAACGACATGTGGGAACTCTGAGATGAGGGTAACCGCCGAACTCTCTGATGAGAACTCTGCGTAGGCCTCATCGACGACCAAGAGCGCCTCAATCTCGCCACACACACGTGCAATCTCTCGAATATCTCTGAGCGCTGTGCTCGTACCCGTTGGGTTATTTGGCGTTGTGAGAAAGACCAGAGATGGACGAATCCGCGATATCTCGTTGATGGCTCGGCCAATATCTAACGAGAAATCTTCCTCGCGAAGACCAGACTCCCACGCTGTTCCAGTCGTTTTAGCAATAAGCGGATGAACCGAATAGGAGGGCGTGAAGCCGAGTGCGGTGCGCCCAGCTCCCCCGCAAGCAAGCATCAGGGTTTGAATAATCTCGTTGCTGCCATTTGCTGCCCAGATATTCTTGACGCCAAATGCAGTCCCAGATTGCGCGTTGATATACGAGGCAAGTTTCGTACGAAGCTCGATGGCATCTCGATCTGGATACCTATTGAGATTCTTCACTACCTGAGCGATTTCTTCCACTATCGCGGCAGCAACTTCGGTTGGTAGTGGGTATGGATTTTCGTTCGTATTTAACTGAATCACATCGTGAATCTGAGGCGCGCCATAGGGTGTGAGCGCGCACAAATCTTCGCGCAGCGGAAGCCAGCTTGGCCAAGCGTTATCGACCATTGAGGGAATCCAACCGCGCAGCAATCGCCTCACCATGGGCAGGAAGATCTTCTGCATTTGCCAAGGTGATTACATTCTTTGCAATATCTACAAATGCGCTCTGATTGTATTCGATAAAGGTTACGCCTTTGAGAAAACTCTGGACTGAGAGACCACTTGAGTGGCAGGCGCAGCCGCCGGTAGGCAAGACATGGTTTGAACCGGCAGAGTAATCACCAAGTGAGACCGGGGAGAATCGTCCTACAAAAACTGCACCAGCATTTCGGATCTCTGCCGATCGTTGAGCAGCTCCCTCAAAGATGAGCTCTAAGTGCTCGGCCGCGTATGCGTTCACAACATCTAAGCCCTGATCAATGGAGTCAACTAGAACAAGTGCGGATTGGACGCCAGCGAGCGCTACTTCGATCCGCTCTCGGTGCTTTGTGCTGGCAACTCGATGCGAGAGCTCTTGCTCCACTTCCGCTATGAGGGTTTCGGATGGTGTGACGAGAATTGCGGCAGCAATCGTGTCGTGTTCGGCTTGGCTTATTAAATCGGCTGCAACTTCAGAGGCGATAGCCGTGTGGTCAGCAAGAATTGCAATTTCAGTTGGTCCAGCCTCAGAATCGATACCAATTAATCCACGGAGTGCACGCTTCGCGGCCGCGACATAAATATTTCCTGGGCCGGTCACCATATCCGCACGCTCGCAGACACCTTGAACGCCATAAGCGAACATCGCAACCGCTTGAGCTCCACCGACTGCGTAGACCTCATCGACACCCAGTAGTTCGCATGCTGCGAGAATCGTTGGATGGGGATACCCGCCAAACTCTCTCTGCGGAGGTGAGGCAACGGCGATGCTTCCTACCTGTGCAATCTGCGCCGGGACAACATTCATAATGACCGAGCTGGGATAGACGGCCTTACCGCCAGGAACATAGAGGCCAACGCGGTCTACCGGAATCCAGCGCTGCTCAACAACTCCTCCATTCACAACGGAAGTCTTCGTTGTGTGGCGCGCTTGATCTGCATGCCCTTTCTTGATGCGGCGAATTGCCTCTTCCAGTGCACTTCGAATATCGGGGTCTAGGTGGTCAAGGGCATCGCTCAACTTTTCACGTGGAACGCGAATCTGCTCCGGCGCTACGCCATCGAATTTTTCGCCTAAGGCAATTAACGTGTCGGCATCGCCATTCTTCACTTGTTCCAAGATCGGAGCGATGGCAATAAGTGCGGCATCGATATCCATATCTGCCCGCGGTAGAAGGCGCTGATACGCGCTCTTAGTCAGAGTTTGACCGCGGAGATCGACTCTCCTGATTACCTGCGTCCCTGGATTCACTCTGCAATTCTACTTTGGGCGAGCGAGCGAATTCACCTTAATTAATGAGACAGGATGCCCCAAGTAGTTGCTTAAGGTCGGCGGAGAGGCTCGGTGAGGCGGTGACCATCAGTGCGGAATCAAGCTTCATGACCACTCCCCCCTTCTCATCCTCTAACTTCAGATGGACTTCACGTGCTCCTGGGTGACTACGAAGCACTTCTTTCATTCGCTCCACCAGCGGTGGTGTAACCCGGCTAGCCTCGATTGTGATGAGAAGCGGGCCGGTCGGCGCTGCGGAAATATCTGGCATCGTCATATCTAACGCAGTGAATCGGAGATTCTCTTCTCTCTTATCAAGACGACCGCGAATGACTACGACTCGATCTTCGACCAAGTTCAAGGCATGTGTTGTATAGGTCTTTGCAAAGAAGAGCGCTTCGACCGCGCCCTCCAAATCTTCCACTGTAACAATTGCCCAAGCATTTCCATTCTTGGCAACTTTGCGCTGCACGCCAGTAATGAGTCCACCTATAGTTACGGTTGTCTCTTGCGCAAGTGACTCATCTGCTAACTGACTGATCGGCATATCTACATGAGATCGGAGAATATGCTCAACTCCAAGTAGCGGATGGTCGGAGACATAGAGACCAAGCATTTCGCGCTCATATGACAGGAGCGTCGACTTATCCCATTCAAGGGCAGGCACGGACATCCCCGACGTTGATTGAGTTGGGTCCGTCGGAGCTGGCGCATCACCGAAGAGATCGAACTGACCAATCTCTTCAGCTCGACGAGCCTCGTTTGCAACATCAATTGCTTCTAAATAAATGTTCATCAGACCCCTGCGGCTATGCCCAAGAGAGTCGAATGCGCCAGCTTTAATTAGCGCTTCCACGGTCTTCTTATTGCACGCTTGTTGATCGACCTTCGCTAAGAAATCAAAGAAGGAGGTGTAAGCGCCCTTCACCTTTCTGCTCTCAACGATGGAGTGAGTCACATTCTCGCCAACGTTTCGGATTGCGCTCATGCCGAAGCGAATATCTTTCCCGATGGGGCGGTAATTCGACTCCGATGCATTCACATCAGGTGGAAGTACTGAAATACCCATGCGACGACATTCGTTGAGATAGAGCGCACTCTTATCCTTATCGTCGCGAACACTTGTAAGAAGCGCTGCCATATATTCAGTCGGATAATTTGCTTTGAGATAAGCGGTCCAGAAGGAGACAACGCCATAGCCAGCGCTATGTGCCCGGTTAAATGCGTAATCGGCAAATGGGAGCAAGGTATCCCAGAGTTTTTTGATAGCTTCATCGGAGAAGCCGTTCGACTTCATGCCTTGCTCGAAGGAGACATACTCCTTATCCAGGATCTCCTTTTGCTTCTTACCCATGGCTTTGCGGAGAAGATCAGCACGGCCGAGTGAGAAGCCGGCGACCTTCTGAGCAATTGCCATGACTTGTTCCTGGTAGACAATCAGACCGTAGGTATCGCCCAGAATCTCCTGAAGGGGTTCGGAGAGCTCAGGATGGATTGGCTCCACCTTCTGTCGCTTATTTTTGCGGTCGGCATAATCCGTGTGCGCATCCACGCCCATTGGCCCTGGGCGATACAGCGCAATAACTGCAGAGATATCTTCGAATGAGTCAGGAATCATCTGACGCAAAAGTGAACGCATCGGGCCACCATCGAGCTGAAATACGCCGAGCGTATCTCCGCGACCGAGTAATTCGAAAGTCTTCTTATCACTCAACTCAAGATCTTCTAGCGTGACTGTAACGCCCAGGTTAGCTTGAATATTAAGAAGGGCGTCGTCAAGAACAGAGAGATTTCGAAGTCCGAGGAAATCCATCTTGAGTAGGCCGATGCTCTCGCAGGCACCCATATCCCATTGCGTAATAATCGCGCCATCAGCTTCACGGCGCTGAATTGGTACAACTTCCAGCAACGGATATTTACTTAAGATAACTCCGGCTGCGTGAACTCCCCACTGACGCTTAAGTCCCTCAAGCCCTCGAGCGGTATCAACGATACGTTGCGCGTCCGGATCTGTTTCATAGAGCGTGCGAAATTCCTGGGCTTCTTCATAGCGGTCATCGTTGGGATTAAAGACACCAGCGAGCGAGATATCTTTACCCATAACTGTCGGTGGAAGGGCCTTAGTAATCTTGTCGCCAATCGCATAGGGATAACCAAGGACTCGAGTTGAATCCTTAATCGCAGCCTTTGATTTAATATTGCTATAAGTAATAATCTGGGCAACTCGATCTTCACCATACTTATCGGTTGCGTATTGAATCATCTCGCTTCGTCGGCGCTCATCAAAATCCAGATCAATATCGGGCATCGAGATACGTTCTGGATTTAAGAACCGCTCGAAAAGTAATCCATGTCTAATAGGATCAATTTGAGTAATTCCAAGCGCGTACGAAACCAGCGAGCCAGCGGCAGAGCCACGTCCCGGACCGACCCGAATGCCCACTTCACGCGCGTGCTCGCACAAATCCGCAACCACAAGAAAGTAGCCAGGGAATCCCATCTTGATCATGATGTCGAGTTCGTAGTTCAACCGCTCCATATGAGCATCTGGAATTACTCCGCCCATCTTCTCGGTAAGGCCCTTGCGGGAGAGCGAGCGGAGCCAACTCTCCTCTGTCTCTCCCTTGGGCACCGTGAACTGCGGCAACAGATTCTCATGATCGCGCATCGTCGTATTGCAACGTTCCGCAATGAGGAGGGTGTTATCGCATGCCTCAGGAAACTCAGCAAAGATTTCTCGCATCTGCTGCGCACTTTTGACGTAGAACTGGTCGGTATCAAATTTAAAGCGCTTTGGATCAGCAAGGGTAGAGCCAGATTGCACGCAGAGCAGGGCCTCATGCGCGGCCGCATCCTCATGTTTTGTGTAGTGCAAATCATTCGTCGCCAAGAATGGGATTCCCATATCTTTGCCTAGTTTGACAAGATCTTTCTTAACTCGGCTCTCAATCTCAATGCCGTGATCCATCAACTCTAGATAAAAATTTTCTTTTCCGTAGATATCCCGAAGCTGGCTCGCTGCTTCTTTTGCCTCACGCATCGCGCCCATACGCAACCGAGTTTGGATTTCACCGCCTGGGCAGCCGGTAGTTGCAATGATGCCCGTTGAATATTTAGCAATGAGTTCCCGGTCGATCCGTGCTTTGTAGTAAAAACCTTCGAGCGAGGCGAGCGAGGAGAGGCGGAAGAGATTGGCAAGTCCAACATTATTCTCGGCCAAAATAGTCATATGTGTATAGGCGCCACCGCCGGATACATCATCTTCTCCGCCTTCGGCCCACTTCACACGCTTCTTCTCAAACCGACTCTCAGGGGCTACATATGCCTCCATGCCGATAATGGGTTTAACGCCAGCTTTTCTCGCTTGCTTATCAAACTCGTACGCGCCAAAAACGTTGCCGTGATCAGTAATTGCAATTGCGGGCATCTCTTGGCGTGCGACCTCTTCGACCAGCTCTTTAACGCGTGCAGCTCCATCGAGCATCGAGTACTCGGTATGCACATGAAGATGTACGAAAGATGAATCAGCCACGAATCGAGAGAGTACTACTGCTTCTTAGATTGCATGGTTATTGGCTTCTAGCTGAGCGAGTGAGCGTGTCAGGTCGGCTGGGTATGGTGATTCAAAGTGCAGCAACTCGCCCGAAATCGGGTGAGTCAGGCTCAACTTCTTCGCATGAAGCCACGGACGCGCGATCTTCAGGCTCTGCGCTAACGCCGGATCTGCGCCATATGTCAGATCGCCAACGAGGGGGTGGTGGAGAGCCGAGAAGTGGACGCGAATCTGGTGAGTTCTTCCGGTCTCAAGTTCAATCTCTAGCAGAGTAACGGCTGGGAAATATTCGAGCGCCTTGTAATGGGTGATGCTCGGCTTTCCATCTGCAACGACGGCGAATCGGTAATCCTCACGCGGGTGGCGATCAATTGGCGCATCGATCGTACCTTCAGCTGGATCCATATGTCCCTGTGCAAGTGCGTGATAGACCTTTGAAACCGTACGCTCTCTAAATTGGTCCTTTAAACTTGTATAGGACTTCTCATCCTTGGCGACGACCATGAGCCCGGTTGTGCCTACATCGAGTCGGTGAACAATTCCTTGGCGTTCAGCAGCTCCGCTGGTGGAGACGTTATATCCCGCTCCAATAATTGCGCCGATGACAGTTGCACCAGTCCATCCTGGACTTGGATGCGCTGCGATACCAGCAGGTTTATCAATGACAATAATATGGTCATCGTTGTAAATGACTTTGAGTTCTTCAATCGGCGTAGAGGTAAGGGCTGGCTCTGCCTTCTCGGCTGGCATCAGAATTTCAATCTTCTCACCAACATTGACCCGATCTGACTTTGCGAGCGCCTTGCCTTTGCGGCGGACCTCGCCGGCCTCAATCAGGTGAGAGACGCTGGAGCGAGAGAGATTGAGCGCTGCTGCAAGTGCGGCATCAACCCGCTCGCGATCATGCGGCTCGGAGATTTCGATAATGCGAATCTCTCGACCTTCGACTGCTGAGCTCTCACTCATGGTTACTCTCCCCCGATGTTCCTTGGTGCGAACCACCCGATGGAACTCCACGCGCAATGAGTGCGACTACAAGGGCTGCACCCGTAACTATAGAGGAATCTGCAAGATTAAAAGTTGGCCAATGGGCGAGGTGAATCCAGTCCACGACCTCACCGCGGAGCAGGCGCGGTGCGCGGAAGGCGCGATCTGAGATATTGCCGGCGATTCCGCCAATGATGAGCGCCGCCCCGAACTTCCATGCCAGTGAGGTAAAGCTACGCGATCTCTTAACAATGAGGAGAGCAACAAGTAGTGAGAAAAGCGAGAGAAGGATTGTCTGGTTCGTCGCAAGGCTAAATGCTGCTCCGGAGTTGTAGGCGAGGTGAAGCGTCAACGCCGAGCCTACGATTCGCTTCTCAATAAAGCTGCCATCTGGCGCAATCAGGGAGCGCTGTGCGATTGCCTTCGTCCCTTGATCAATTAACAAGATGAACGCAGCAATCAACGGAACGAAATATCTTTGAGTATTACCTTTCATCAAGGGCCTTCTCCAAGAAAAAATTATCTACGCTCTTCTTTCTGCTTACAGACCATACAGAGGGTTGCTCGAGGGAATACCTGAAGGCGAGCCTTTCCGATGGGGTTGCCACACTCTTCACAGCGACCGTAAGTCTTCGTGTCTATGCGCTCAATTGCGCGCTCTGTTTGAAGCACCATATCGCGAGCGTTATAAACAAGTGACATCTCGTGCTCACGTTCAAATGTCTTCGTACCAGCATCTGCTTGGTCATCGCCAGCACCAACTCCGGCAGCAAGAATGAGATCTTCCATCTCTCCCTCTGCATCAGCCAACTCTGCCTTCAGGCGTGTTAAATCCTTAAGGAGTTCAGAGCGCATTGCTTTAAATTCCGATGCAGTCCAAGCTCCCTCAGAGGAGTCAACTGCTGCTGGTGCGGGCGCAGCCTTAATGGGCTTCAGAAGAACCTTCTTCACGCCCTTCGCAGATGCACTGCTCTTCTCGCTCTTCACACCCTTTGCACCATGCTGTGGGCGTGGTGGTGGAATCATCATGAGACGCTTCTCTTCAACTACGACCGCTGGACCATCTGGATTCTCTTTAGGTGCAACCGAGATTGTGGTGGAGTCTCCTTTTGTGGTGCTCTGCAACTTAGTTGATCCTTGTGAAGACTTCTTCGCAAGTGATGGTTTAACAATGTTAGGTGATCGGGTCGCCGCGGCCGGCGCGCTCTTCTTCGCCGGAGCAGGGGCAGCCTTCTTGGCAACAACCTTCTTCACGGCAACTTTCTTAGCAGGAGCCTTCACCGCGGCCTTCTTAGCAGATGACTTACCAAATGACTTGGCAGGAGCCTTCACAGCAGCTTTCTTGGCAGGAGCCTTGGCAGGAGCCTTCACAGCAGCTTTCTTTGTGGTCTTGGAAACCGCTTTTTTCTTACTTGAATTTGCTGGTGTCATCGTGTCCTGCACTTTCGCTCTGTAACGCTCTCGAAGGCTAACGCCCTCAACGACTATGGAACCCTCTTCGCACTGCCTCAAGAGGCGGCTGAGTTGAAGTCAAAGGCTAGACCTTGGCGCAGTAAATACCAATTTCCCAGCGGGTCGGGGCGTTTCTCCGCGCTAGACTTCCCTTTCACGCAGGCAGGACCCGCTGTGGCAGCTGGCCAGGAGCGAGATGGAAAAAGGAGCAAGGGACGAAAATGGCGGATAGCACCAAGAACTCCCGATTCGTCGCCCTCTCTCCACAGATTGACCTCCCCGCCACCGAGCACTCCATTCTCAACTTCTGGCGCGAAAGTGGCATCTTTGAGAAGAGCGTCGCAGCAAGAGAGGGCGCACCTCTCTGGACCTTCTATGAAGGACCACCGACTGCAAATGGATTACCAGGAACGCACCACATCGAAGCTCGAGTATTCAAAGATCTCTTCCCCCGCTACCGGACGATGAAGGGCTATCAAGTCATTCGCAAGGCGGGTTGGGATTGCCACGGATTGCCAGTGGAGATTGCGGTCGAGAAGGAGCTCGGATTCTCTGGCAAGGGTGATATCGAAAAATTTGGAATCGCTGCCTTTAACGATAAGTGTCGCGAATCTGTTCAGCGCCACGTGAGCGCTTTTACAGATATGACAGAGCGCATGGGTTTCTGGGTGGATTTTGATGAGGCGTATTGGACGATGTCCCCCGAATATGTGGAGTCTGTCTGGTGGTCACTCCAGCAAATTTGGAATAAGGGTCTGCTCGTTCAAGATCACCGCGTGGCTCCGTACTGCCCGCGCTGTGGAACTGGTCTCTCCGATCATGAGTTGGCACAAGGCTATGAGACCGTCCAAGACCCATCGGTCTTTATCCGTTTTAAGGTGTTATCCGGTCCAGCAGCAGAGTTTGATGCCTCATTCTTAGTCTGGACAACCACGCCTTGGACCCTCGTCTCCAACACCGCCATCGCAGTTAATCCAACCGTGATGTACAACGTCGTTGAAGTGGTTCGCGACGAGAGCACCGAACGGCTTATCGTTGCTGAAAATCTCCTTCAGGTGGTGGGTAAGCCTGAGGAGTTAACGGTCCTTGCCTCATTCCTTGGTCGCGACCTTGAGCGCTCAACCTACGCCCGTCCGTTTGACCTTATCGATATCCCAGATGCTCATTTTATTGTGCTCGCAGATTATGTGACCGTTGAAGATGGAACAGGTCTAGTTCACCAAGCTCCAGCATTTGGTGCTGACGACTTAGTGGTTTGCAAGAGTTACGGCCTACCCGTTGTAAATCCGATTGCGCCTGACGGCACATTCCTCTCATCTGTCGGTCTAGTCGGCGGAGAGTTCTTCAAGGATGCTGACAAGATTCTCATCAAGGATTTGAAGGCTCGCGGCTTAATGTTTAAACACACGCAGTACGAGCACTCCTATCCGCATTGTTGGCGCTGCCACACTGTACTTATTTATTACGCGCAACCATCGTGGTATATCCGCACTACCGCTATCAAGGATCACCTTCTTGCCGAAAACGAGAAGACACATTGGTATCCAGAGACGATTAAGACTGGTCGTTTTGGAGATTGGCTCAACAACAATATTGACTGGGCGGTCTCAAGAAATCGCTTTTGGGGAACGCCGCTCCCCATTTGGCGCTGCGAAGAGGGCCACTTCACCTGTGTAGGTTCGCTGGCAGAACTCTCTGAACTTGCCGGACGCGATGTCCGCTCTACCGAGCCACACCGCCCATTCGTCGATGAGATTCTCTTCCCATGTGCTGAGTGTGCCGCCACTGGAAATTCACAACAGATGCAACGCGTCCCCGAGGTTATTGATTGTTGGTTTGATTCAGGTGCCATGCCATTTGCGCAGTGGGGCTATCCACATAAAGAGGGTTCGGTAGAGAAATTCCAAGCTGCCTACCCAGCTAATTTTATCGCCGAAGCGATCGACCAGACGCGAGGATGGTTCTACACGCTCATGACTATCGGCACTCTCGTCTTTGATAAGAGCTCTTATGAGAATGTGCTCTGCCTCGGTCATATTCTCGATAAAGATGGCCGAAAGATGAGCAAGCATTTGGGCAATGTGCTCGAGCCTATTCCACTCATGGATCAGCATGGCGCAGATGCGGTCCGTTGGTACATGCTCGCCGCCGGCTCGCCATGGTCAGCCCGACGCGTGGGGCATGATGCGCTAGGTGAGGTAGTCCGAAAGACGCTACTTACCTATTGGAACACCGTCTCCTTCTTCGCCTTGTATGCACATGCTTCCCACTTCGAAGTCGATGCTGCTTTTGACCCATCGACCTCAAACCTTCCCACAATGGATAAGTGGATTATCTCTGAGATTCATAATTTAATTGAGAAGGTTGATGAGGCTTATCTCAACTTCGATTCACAGACCGCAGGACAGTTGCTTGCGGGCTTTATTGATGATCTTTCAAATTGGTATGTGCGTCGATCCCGTCGACGCTTCTGGGATGGCGAACCACTCGCACTTAATACTCTCTACTACTGTCTCAAGAGCGTTACACAACTACTGTCGCCGATGATTCCATTCATTACAGAGCACGTATGGCAGAGTTTAATTCGCCTGGCTGAACCTAACGAGAAAGAGTCTGTACACCTCACCTCTTTCCCTGTCAGCGATCCGACATTGATAGATAAGAAGCTCTCAGCGAGCGTCGGTCTCTCCCGCCGTCTCGTTGAACTAGGTCGTGCCGCGCGAGCCGAGTCAAAGGTAAAGATTCGTCAGCCGCTAGGGCGAGCTCTTGTAGCCGCGCCAGGGTGGCCCATGATGGATAGTGAGATTCGTTCACATATCGCTGAAGAACTCAATGTTCTCCGTATGGATGATTTGGCCTCAGCAGATGCTGACCTCGTCGAGGTCTCAATCAAAGCAAACTTTAAGAGTATTGGCGCAAAATACGGCGCGGATGTTCAGCCAATTGCAAAGGCGATTGCTGGGGCAGATGCCGCCGAACTTGTACGTCTGCTCCGTGTCGAAGGTTCTACAACACTCAGCTACGGCGAGGGATCTTCCGCGACACTCACACTGGAAGACCTAGTAGTTACTGAGACTCCTAAGAGCGGCTGGTCAGTCTCATCGTATTCGGGCGAAAGCATTGCATTGGACCTAGAACTCACCCCTGAACTCATCGAAGCGGGCGTTGTACGAGAGATCATTCGCGCCGTTCAAGAAGAGCGCAAGCAGAGTGGTTTTGATATCAGCGATCGCATCCAGATTGAGTGGAATGGAAACAAGAGCTTTATCGCAGCCTTCGCACACGCAGAGAGCACAATTCATGGCGAAGTTCTGGCGATAAGTTCATCGCGAAACGAGGCACTCGCTTTTGATCCAGAGATTGGCCTGGCGCTCGCCCTGAGCAAGCGCGCCTAACGTTCGGTTCTGGGCGCGTTAGGCAAATTTAAGCAAGAGCGAGATCACTATATTCGTTGCGAAATAGACGACGATATAGGAGAGATCAAGGGCCACTACGCCGAGCCGAAGTGGTGGAATCAAGCGGCGGGCTGGCTTCAGAACTGGGTCTGTCACTGAGTAGACCGCTTCCGCCACAATCAACATCACGCCACGTGGTCGCCATGTTCGAGAGAAGACTTGAACATACTCAAGCACTAACCGTGCCAAAAGGAAGAGCTGAAAGAGATGTACGAGGCGAGCGAGCAGAACTGCGATATTCACAAGTTATCAGCTCTGGTTGAAGAAACTTGCCTCTGCGGCAATCACTTTGTTCTCAGAACTTACTCGAACATTGGGTGGAGTAAGAAGGAATACCTTTGAGGTTACACGTTCAATTGTTCCATGGTGGCCAAAGACCAGACCGGAAGCGAAGTCCACCAAGCGCTTGCGCTCTGACTCTTCCATATCTCCTAAGTTGATCAATACTGGCTGACCTTCGCGATAACGCTCTCCCACCACTCTCGCCTCGTTATAAAAACGTGGGTGGATAGTGAAAATCTGATCAATCACAGGAAGTTCTGGTTGTGCCAAATAGCTTGGAGCGACCTGCACTGGCGCTTGAACTGATGGCGCTGAAGCAACTGGCAGATCAAAGGTCGGAGCACTCACACGTGGCGCTACTGATCGAACCTGACGCGGTGCTTCAACGGGCACAAGCGGCTGCAGATCATCCTCATCGTCAACTAACCCGAGGTAACCCGCCATCTTCTTAAATGCATTAGCCATACCCAAATTTTACGCGGGGGTTACTCGAGAACCGAGGATTGAGCTGCCAACTCGGATATGTGTCGCTCCAGCGGCAATCGCCTCGCGAAAATCTCCGCTCATACCCATCGAAAATCTATTAAGGCCAAGCTCTCGACCCTTAGCTGCAACTTCAGTAAAAACGGTAGATGGGTCACTGCCCAGCGGAGGGACGACCATGAGCCCCTGCACTGGGAGGTTTGCCAATGTAACCGCGTGACTATAAAAATCTGAGAGTGAATCGATAGGGACTCCCCCGCGATGCTGCGCTGCAGGCTCCATCGAGACCTGAATGAAGTACTCAAGGCCCGGGTAATTATTAAATTTAGCTGCGTGCTCAAGCGAGTCAATGGAGTGCACAACATTCGCCCACTCGGCAATCGACTTGATCTTCTTACCTTGCACCTGTCCCTGAAAATGCCACGTGACGCTATCGGGAAGAATTTTTGATTTCTCTGCGCCTTCATTGTCCCGGTTTTCGCCAAAATTTCGCTCGCCCAGATCAAAGAGGATTTGGGCATCGCTCACGGGGAAATTCTTAGTCACCACTATGAGCGTTATCTCCTCTGGCGTGCGACCCACAGAAGATGCTGCCGCTGCCAGCTCATCACGCACCTCAGCAAGGCGTCCCGCTAACTCTTCTTCTCTACGAGATGAGTTCATAGTGAGATAACTCCAGCCTGGCGTTCTATCAAATCACCCGAGCGATAAGAGTAAAACGCCTCGCTCTCTCGAGTACAAATTTCCACATCACGTAATGAGACGATGCCACCTTCACGTAATCTGCGCAGCGCCTCTGACTGTAGATTAAGGCGCCGACCCTCCACGCCTTGAGAAAGAGCAGGAAAGTTCACTACCAACTCATCATGCATCTCTTGCGATACTTCATAGCATCTGCCGCAAATTGAGGGACCAATCTCAGCTGAGAAGGTGGAGATTGGATATGCGCTCTGTTCAACCATCACTTCGATTGTCCGCTCAATAACTCCCGCGAGCAACCCTCTGCGGCCGGCATGTACCGCTCCAACAATATCTGGTCCGCTTATTAATAACGGCAAACAGTCAGCAACAATAACTCCTACTCCCACACCACGCAGTGTTGTCACGACCGCATCTGCTTGAGCAACTTCTTGCTCGGATTCTGAAATCACCACAACGTTCGTACCGTGAACTTGCTGAGGGAAATGTACTGAGTTGAGTGAGAGCAGGTCACTCAGGAAACGTTGATTTTCCCTGAGGTGCAGCGAACTGCCTTTGGATGTAAAGAGTGATCTCGCCATCGCTACTTCATAAAGTCAGGGATATCGATCTCGTCTTCATCGCTCGTAGATTCAAACTCAATTTTCCGCGGCTTCACGGTGTTCTCAAGAAGTGGAATAGATTCGGTATCTTCATATTCGTGC
>CAINVP010000054.1 GCA_903854185.1 uncultured Actinomycetes bacterium | reverse complement strand
TTCAAGAGAATCGAACGGCTGAAAACAAGAAAGACCATTCTTATATTTATACGTATGAACTGTATGTTCAAGATGCAGCAAAGAGCTGGAAGGATCTCGGAAAGGCCCCAAGACTTGTCAATGGGGTTTTCTCAAACTCGACTTTTTCAAATATTGTTGAGACATCGCAAGGTCTCTTTCTCGGCGGATTATTTATGGAGAAAGATATAGGTGTATGTGGCCAGGCGGCCTGCAAGGTCATTCAACAATATGGAACAATCAAAATTGATTCATCAAATCATGTATCAAAAGTAACTTTCTCTTCACTTGCTGGAAGTGACAAATCACCCGGAACTCCGTTTGCATCTGGAACCCCAAACTTGATCTATTTCGCCCAGACGCAGGGATTGATTACAACCTTCGGCAAGAAAGGCCTCGCTACTAGTTCAGGAACGATTGTTAAAAAGGGAACGGCTGTCATCTTCAATTCGTTAGATCTCACCACTAATAAGTTATCGCCACTCCCGCAGCTCACTTCAATGGCAAACGAATTAGGAGTTCCAGCACTTGGAACTTTCGGGAGCTCCAGCCTGCTCTTCAATCCGATTACTAGCAAAATATTTCAACTCTTTCCATCTGGAAAGATGAGCGACTTAGCTTGGAACACAAATGCGGTTTACCAACCTATTAAAGATGGAATCGTCTCTACCGTAGAGAACAGCGACTCAATTATTTTCCATCTCACTAGTGGAGAGAATCGCATCTGTGATTATGCTGGGGGTACCTCTGCGCTACCTAACTCAAATCCCAATATTATTATCGATGCAGAATCAATTAAAGGATCTACCTCAGATAACACGGTCCAAATCCCATTTCATCTAGGATTTACAGCACAAGAGAATGTAATCCGGATCAATCCTGATTGTTCTTACACATTCAACGATTTTGGGAGTGATTCCTCGGCAACAAAGAAGTTCATTGATAACATTACTCATCAAGTGAGTGGTCAGGGAAGTAAAGGTGAAATCCTCAGGATGTTCACTCCTGATGGATACGTCTTCGATAAGGTACTAGCAGCTTCCTACCAAGCTGCCGGTGAAACAAAAGAGGGAAACTCCGGCCCCCGCATCACCTGCACGTTAGACCAAGCAAAGGTTGCGAAGATGGTGAGCAGTGTCTTCGCTGGCACTAACTATGTCGAATGGAAGGTTAATCCAACGGCGATTGGAAGTGAATGTAAGTATCCTGGTCCACAGAAATTTAAAATCAACTTCGAGGCACTCTCTATCTCTGTTCATTACATACCGAATAGTGAAACCCCTGCTCCAACTCCATCGCCAACCGAGAAGAGCTCACTCCTTCAGGCCGCCGGCGTCGGAGATGCTAAGTGGCCAGCGAAATGCCCAGCAGTGACAGATACAGTGGGCGGCGCGCTTCCCAAGATTTCCGGTTATAAATTTGATGGAGCGGGAGGCGAGAACTACATGCGACTTACCGACGGTGGATCAACTGCCGTGACATCTGCTGGCAATCTTTTAGGTTGCTATGCCGACATTCCTTCACTCAATGGCGCGCAAGGAAATGCGTGGCATATCGGAACAATCAACCGAGATGCATCTGGCCTGTATTGGCTTAATGCTGCTGGAGTACGGTGGGGATTAACACTCGAGGGGACAATTCTCGTGACAGATAAGGGAAATCCTTATTACTCAACGGGCCATCAGTTCATTACCTACTAGCGGTATCTAGGATAACTTCTGGAGTAAGTGCGCCTAGCGTCACACTTCAACTTCAATGGTGTGCCAACCTTGCGCACCATCAGGTAGGACATCTTTTACTACGGGCGTCTGCACCTCACCGGTTGCACTTATTGCCTTAACGGCGATTTTGTATGTGCCAGTAGTAGCGCTCCAGTTAATCCACCATTGACGCCATGCGGTACCTGATAACTTTGGGCCTAGATTTGCAGTAAGCCAGCGTCCACCATTGATTTGTACCTGGACCTCTTTGACCCCTGCATTTGGTGCCCAAGCGACCCCTGCGATGAATTGCTCACCGGGCGCTACTTTCGAACCATTAACTGGGGTATCAATTCGAGATTCAATTTTGACTGGGGCTAATTGCGACCAGCCGCGCGAAATCCAATAACCCTGCTTCTGATCAAAGCGCGTTAATTCGATATTTGTTAACCACTTCGTTGCGGAAACGTAGCCATATAACCCAGGGACAACTATCCGCGCAGGGTAGCCATTCACGAGTGGGAGCACCTCACCATTCATTCCTACCGCAATCATTGCATCGCGACCATCCAGGCTAGCTAACGGAAAGCCGGCACTAAAACCATCTTCTGAAGTACTAAGTATCTGGTCTGCGCCATCGAGCGGTTCTGTCTCTCTAATCAGATCATCTAGCCGACAACCGAGCCATCTGGCATTGCCAATGTAGATCCCACCCACGGGATTAGAGACACACGAGAGCGTGTCATCTAATTCGAAGAGTGGCCGTTTAAGGAGATCGGAGTACGTCAATGTAAGCGGATTTTTTACCATCCCGGTTATCTTTAGAGTCCAGGTATTTATATCAATGACTGGAATATTGTCTGCGACATCAATGCGATAGAAATCTATATTTGGAGTAATTAATTTCGAGAGACCAGGTATTCCTTGTGCCGGATCAAGTGGCACAGCAGGGAGTGTCTTTGCTGGCCGCGGCAATATTTTCTGCAGCTTATGAACAACCTTTGCACCTTGATCTTTAATCGCTCCACTTGTTGCCAGATAGAGCGCTCCGAGAACTCCTCCGCCACCCAGCACTAGCAGGAACTCTCTACGTGACTTTCCACGTCGGTCATTCGCCACCGGACCAACCCCGCTCGCGCGGTCTGGATCACCACTCTCATCAGCGCCGTTTAACCCCATGCGATTAACCTTACAAGAGTTGAAGTCACTCTGAATCTCTTACATAGATTTTTTAGAGAGCGGTATGACAATCTCGTTGTAATGCAGGAAGCCTGGTTTAAATGGGGGATCAAAGCGACAGATTCGCGTCTCTGATGCGAGTGAAATTCCCTCGCTAGCCGCAGCGGTTCGAAGAATCTCTTCCTGCTTTGTACAAAGAGAGAGATTCGCCCGCCCCCGAAAATGTAGCGCGACACAATCTTGCTGTGGGACATCTGTCAATACGACCTTGGCATCATTAGGAATTGGTAGATTATCTCTTTTCATACCAGCCGGCATCACAAAGGAGATTGTCCAGTCGGAGGATTCGAGAGAGTTCGTGTTCGATGCGATTACCGGAGCAGTCATGGCAATCGGCGTCGCACTGCTATTTCCCTTAGAAATGTAATTGAAGAGATGGCGAAATGCACCGCTGGCCGCGGCTTGGTATTCGGTCTTCATCTCTATCTGAGCAATGACGCATGGTTCATACGAACGTGA
>CAINVP010000053.1 GCA_903854185.1 uncultured Actinomycetes bacterium | reverse complement strand
GTTCGATCTCTCTATGGGATATGGCGTAGGTCTTACGCACGTAGTTGTCATGTGGTTAATTGTTAATACAAATCTCAACTGGATCCTGGTCTGCCTTATCGCCATTGTGGGAATGGCCGTGATCGGCCTCATCAACGGACTCCTCGTTGAGTTCGCCCAAATTGATTCATTTATCGCAACTCTCGGTACCGGGTCAGTCCTCTACGCACTTAGCGGATGGATCACCGGCGGTGGCCGTATCGTTCCGCCACAAAAGGGTCTACCCGTTGGGTTTACAAATCTCATCGATCGCCACATCTTTGGACTTCCTATGGGCGCCTATTACGTGATCATTCTCGTAGTAATTCTTGCGCTCGTACTCGAGCTACTACCAATGGGCCGTGGCCTCTATGTGATTGGTTCAAATCCTCGCGCCGCTGAGCTCATCGGAGTTCCAAAGCGCCGCTATGTCATCGGTGCATTTATGACGGCATCGGCAATTACTGGCTTTGCAGGATGTCTTCTCGCCGCTCAACAACAAGTGGGCAATCCAAGTATCGGTGGCGAATATCTTCTTCCTGCATTCGTGGGCGCCCTCTTGGGCTCCACAACTATCCGATTGGGACGCGCTAATGCAATGGGAACTCTTGTTGCCGTAGCGATTCTCGCAATCGGTGTATCCGGAATCCAGCAACTTGGTGCTGACTTCTGGGTAACTCCACTCTTCAACGGCTTAACCCTTTTGGCCGCTGTTGGTCTCGCTGGTTACTCAGCGCGACGTCGTTTAAAGGCAGGTGCTGCCGCTTCTCGCAAGAGTATGGAAGCTGGTAACGCTTAACCGCAACACCGTAACAAAGCTCGAGCCATGTGTGTGGTTCGTGAGAGAGCAAGGGAGAACAGTGAGCACATTCAAGAAGCGCGCAATTGCACTCAGTGCAGTTACAGCATTGATTGCTGGCCCAGTCGTAGCACTCGGCGCTAGCACAGCTAATGCAGCATCAGTTTGTACCGCAGCATTGGCAAAGGCAACAAAGGCAGTTAAGTCATCTGTAGCTGTAAAGGCTCCATGGGATGGCCCAACAACAGGTCCAGTTGCAGCAACCGGAAAGACCATCTACTACGTAGCGCAGACCATGCAAAATGGTGGCGTTGCTGGTGCTGAAGCAGGCGTTGAAGAAGCTGCTAAGGCAATCGGTTGGTCAGTAAAGGTTCTCGATGGTCAGGGAACACAGCAGGGCATGGCTACAGCGATGGCACAGGCTGTAACACTTCACGCTGATGGAATTGTCGTTGGTGGATTCGATCCAGCAACAACAAAGGCTGCAATTGATGATGCTAAGGCTGCAGGAATTCCTGTAATCGGTTGGCACGCAGCAGCAACATCAGGCCCACAGCCAGACCTCGGCCTCTTCACAAACGTAACAACCCTTCGTGCAGATGTATCAAAGATCTCTGCTGACTGGGCAATTTATGATTCAAAGGGCAAGGGCGGCGTTGTCGTATTCACAGACAAGTCAATCCCATTCGCTAAGGGTAAGTCTGATGAGATTGTTGCTGAGCTCAAGACCTGTTCATCAATGAAGCTCCTCAAGTACTCAGATATTCCAATCGGAAATGACACATCAACACGTGTACAGACAGAGACAACAGCTCTTCTTGCTCGTTTTGGTAAGTCATGGACACAGTCAATCTCAATCAACGGTGGACTTTATGTAACCCCAATGGCAGCAGCACTTCGTGCAGCTGGCAAGAAGGGTACTGATTTCCCACACAACGTTGGTGCTGGAGACGGTTCAGCTGATGAGTATCAGCGCATCGCTGCTGGTTCATACCAGTCAGTGACAGTTCCAGAGCCACTCACAATGCAGGGCTGGCAGATTGTTGATGAGTTCAACCGCGCATTTGCAAGCAAGGCAGCATCAGGCTACAAGCCAGTTGTTCACCTTGTTACAAAGGCAAACGTTGGAACAGCAACAGTATGGGATCCACAAAACGGATACCGCGCCGCATACAAGAAGATCTGGGGCAAGTAAGAAGTCCTATGTTGATGGCCGGGGTAAAACCCGGCCATCTTCATTTTCGCAAGAGATCTGTATTTAAGTAAGATAAAAAAGAAGAAAAAGGTAATGAGGTAAACGAGTTCGATGAGAGATCGCATTCTGCTTGTGGGGCCGATGGGTGCTGGTAAGACCACCATCGGAACGCTCGTCTCTGCCGAATTAGGATGGAAATATATTGATAATGATGCCGAGATGGCAGAAATCTCGGGCCTCTCAGAAGCAGAACTCTCACAACTCTCCGTCCCAGAGTTACATGGGTTAGAAGAGAGTTACCTCATGAATATCGCCTCCCGACCCGGCCCATTCATAGCCGGCGCAGCAGCATCGGTCGTTGAGAATATTGAAAATCTTAAGGTGATGCAGGAGTTAAGCACCATCTACCTTTACATACCGTTAGAACTCCAACTTGAACGTGCCGGTGGCGTTGGCATCGGCCGCCAAGCTCTTCAAGAAAATCCGGAAGAAGTGATCCGTGAACGATTTATTCGCCGTGATCCGCGTTATCGCCAAGCGGCAGCTCTTACGCTGGAGTTAAGCGATAGCCCAGAAGCGGATGCAGCAAAGTTAGTGAGCTTTATTCGCTCGTAATAAGGTTCTCGGTTGTAGATTTGGCCCCGATATCCATAATCGATTGCAGAAGCCGCGCTACCTCATTGAGAAATGGCCTCGCTGAAGCGACTTCAGCAGCGAATATTTTCTCAGATGCAAAAATCTTATTTACGAAATCTTCAGCGCTTTCTGATCTGCCCGCTAAATCTACTAGCCACTCCTTATGAGGATCTTTCATCTCAGCTGCTACTGGGCCTGGATTAAATCCGGCTAGTGGCGCCACGCACGCTAACCAACTCGCGACTGTCAGCGCCACAAATTTTGGCACTTCACCGCGAGCATGCTGTGAGATTACTACTTCAGTGATTCGCTGCGGAAGTTTTGTTGAACCGTCACTACCAACTCGGCTCGTCCGATCACCCAATACGGTGTTGGACCAGCGCGAGAACAGCGCCCCTATGTACTCTTCCGCCGAAACTCCTTGTGGCATGGTGAGCGAGGGCAAAAATTCCTTAAATAGAATTTGCTTCAGCGCCGCCTCGATATAGGGAGTAAATCGTGAATCTGGAATTGTTGGCGATTGATTGAGGCCACCAAGGTAGGCAATAAGTGAATGCCCACCATTGAGTAGGCGTAACTTCATGATCTCGTACTTATCAACTTCGTCCGAGAAGGTAGCGCCAGCTTTCTCCCAGGCTGGACGTCCTGCCTTGAAATCATCCTCAATGATCCACAT
>CAINVP010000052.1 GCA_903854185.1 uncultured Actinomycetes bacterium | reverse complement strand
GTTACATCAAAATCTACGTGAATCTCTCAAAGAGGGTGAAGCCGGTGCGTTAAAGGTAGCGGCGATAAAAGCTGAGATTGCTGAACTTGTCGCGAAGTTATCAACTGAACGCGAAGCGCGCTTCGCAAGAGAAGAAGAGAATAACGTTGCGCGTGAAGCAAAATTAGCTGCTGCTACCAAGGCGTATCAAGGACTCTTCGCCAGTGGTCAATCTGATCTTGCCTCTCTAAAGAAAGAAATCTCTGAACTCGCCACTGAGATTAAGGTTTCTAGCGCCGAGCTTGCTGAGAACAAAGCAAATTTGCGCGCAGAAGTCTCTCTCGATATTCAAGCACTTCACGAGGCTCGCATGACCGTTGAATCTGCTGCCACTGTAGAACTCGAGAAGATCATCGCGCTCACTACGGCGCACTCAGCAAAGTTAGAGAGAAACTTCAAGCGCCTTGATGGTGAACATCAAGCAGTGAAGGATCTCATCGCCTCCGAGGTTGCCAAACTCGATGCGGTTCGCTCGCGCTCTGAGAATGATTTGGCGCTCTTCGAAGGTGCCAGGCGAGAATTCCGCGTTGCCATTGAGGAAATACTCAAGGCAGGCAAGAAGGATATTAAGGCTCAGCGAGAGCAGACTGCAGCCGAACTCACAGTAGCTTTAGATGAGTTTGTTGTTGGTGCTGATAAGTACCTTCATCAATCAGAGTCTGAATTTGCAAAGTTCCTCCACCAGGTTGAAGCCAGTACCGCTGACATACTTCGTGAATCTGAGAAAGATCTCGCTCGATCAGTCGATAGCGCCCGCGACACGATTTCAGAGGCGCTCGAGAAGAGCGAAGACCGCCTCGCCGAGTTTGTCGCCCGAGCCGAGAACCGCGCAGAGGCTGCCATTCTCCGACTTGAAAACCAAGTCACCAATTCGCTAGCGAGCGCAGAAGTTGCACTGGAAGATGCATCCCTTCGTCATGCTGAAGAAGTTAAGAAGCTTGCTCAGGAGAATGATTCATTGGTCCACGCCCTGGTAAGCGAGGCAGAGGCAAAGGTTGCGAGCCTTATTACTGAGTCCAACAAGAGCATTGCCCTACTCAATGAGGAATCTTCAAAGAGGCTTGCCAGCGTCGTGGCCGAAACCGAGTCGACCGTTGGCGGGCTCATCGCTACAAATACCGAAGCCATTGCAACGCATGCTGCTGAGGCGAAGAAGCAGGTCGCTGAGATCAAGAAACAGGTCGCTGAAGTAAAGCGCGAAGTATCTGAATCACTCGCAGAGAGCTCGCGCATCGCTTCTGAGACGCGCCAATACCTTGCCCAATCGCTGGAGAGCACCACCGATTCACTAGATCGCCTGGTGAAGAGCGCCGAGAACCAGCTAGCTTCATTGCAGCGCCAAGCAGAGACTCTCACCGATGAAGTCCGCAAGAGCGATGAACTGCTTCAGGTTGATTCATCTGACATTGCCGCGCTCAAGAAGAGCGTGGCGGCGGAGATTGCCCGCCTTGAGTCCATCATCGATAAGGCACAGGACCTCAAGAGCCAAGAGGCTACTGACCTCACAAAGATTGAACGCGCTCTCGAAAATCTCGAAGATCGTCCAGCCATCGACGAGGGCACCGTTCATGACATTGTCGCTCGGGAGATCTCCCAAGCATCAGCTGTCTGGGAGCGGATGCTGGAACAACTTCAGCTCTCCCCCGAGACAATCGCCGCTCTGCAAGAGCTCAATAGCGTCTCCGAATTGGGCACAGAGCGTCGCTCACGCTCTGCTCGCCGTATAGCGCTGAAGGGCAACAAACTTCTCACTGGTTCAATCGCGGCTGGGCTCATCGCAGCTGTCGGCGCAACCCTCTTCTTCACAGGTACTTTCTCCTCAAGTAACTCTGGTGTGAACAAGAATGATTTGCTCTACTGCTATGACAAGACCCAGCAGGCCCTGATTGGCGTCAATCAAAGTGAGGGATGCGCCCCTGGCCAACTCTCTCTCGGAATTGGTCCCATTCACTACCCCACCGTTCGCCCGGCTGAGTTAAATCAATTCGTAG
>CAINVP010000051.1 GCA_903854185.1 uncultured Actinomycetes bacterium | reverse complement strand
TGGCCTTTGAAATCCGTGAATCAACCGTGCCGCTCCTGCCTGCAGATGCGCGCAGTATCCGCGTGCTCCATTTCTCTGACCTGCACCTCACCCCAGAGCGCACGCGCGAGATTGCTGATATCAAGTCCTTCATCAACCTCAAGCCGGACCTTGTCATCAGCACCGGTGACTTCCTTGCCCACATGGATGCAGTGCCGTGGGCGCTGCATGCCCTCGATGAGCTATTGGCTCTGCCTGGCCTCTTTGTCTTTGGCTCTAATGATTACTACGCACCGCGATTTAAGAATCCCCTGAATTACTTGAAGAAGGATCATGGCAAGCGCGTTCATGGCGATGAATTGCCGTGGCAGGAATTGGCGGGCGGTCTTGAAAAGCGTGGATGGAAGAATCTCAACCAATCACGCGCGATGGTGGAAGTAAATGGCGTGCGGATTGAGGCGCGGGGAACTGATGATGCGCATCTAAACCGAGATAAGTACAACCTGGTAGCCGGGCCCGCTGGTGAATGCGATATCGCTATTGGTGTGACCCATGCGCCGTACTTACGCGTGATTGAATCTATGAGCGCGGATAACTTGGACATGATTTTTGCTGGACATACACATGGTGGTCAGGTGCGTCTGCCTTGGCCGGGTGGAAGTAAGGCGTTGACCACTAACTGTGATCTGCCAACGTGGCGTGCACGTGGTGTGACAAAGGTAGATGGTGAGCCTTGGTTGAATGTCAGCGCCGGTATGGGAACGTCACCATTTGCGCGGATTCGCGTGGCATCACCGCCTGAAGTTTCATTGATCACTTTGGAAGCCGTACTCTAGACAGTTATGTCACGCAGTGAGAAGTAAGGTTTTCACCCACTCGATATCTGTCTCGGTCATCTTGAATTCTGATTTCAGATAGTCAAATGGAATAGTCGAATCTAGCTCGATCAGCTCAATACCGACCACCTTGCCATTTGAGTCCAGATCAATATTGATTCCATCATCGAGGATTCGAGTGAGTTCGATTGGATTGAGGGTAAGTCGAATATACGAACACTGAGCTTGATAATCAATCTTTCTCCCGAGCCGTGACTCGTATTGTTCCAATTCCGAAAGGTAAGAAGTATGCGCACGGTTAGGCATTTGTCTTGTCTTAGGTAACCAATCTCCGTCTTCGATGGACCATGAAATCTCGCGTTGAATGGCTCTCTTTATTGCTTTTAGCGCCCTCTTTGGGTCTTTATGTATACAGGAAATTCCATCGAAGCCTTCCGCCTCTGCGACATACGCTTGATCTGGGACATACCAAAAAACTCGATAGTTGTACTGCCTAGCAAGTGGATGGATGCGTACTTTTTTCACCGCCTAGCCTCTCTTTTAAATCAATGGCTTCGAGTAATTGCTTCCTTTGGTAATCCTTCAACTGTCCACTATCACTTTGAATATTCACTTTCGGTGGACCCCTCCAAGGCACCTTGAACTTTACATGTGATCCTTCGTTGTGGATCGGAGCACCGAAATAGAATTCACAGACCTTCAACGCATCTTCGAACCTGATATTTTTCGAGCCTCGTCGCATCTTCGCAAGAATCTTCTCCACAGAAGTCATGCGTGGATGTTATGTAAAAGGATACGCCTGCCCTTTTAGAGAAGGCAATACTGTTTGTTCGACTAGGTTGTGGAAACTAAATTTATTTCTTGCGGTTTGCTTGTAGGAATGTCGCTTTCCCGTGCAAAAAGAAAAGACCGCAGAGTCGGAATGAATCTGCGGTCCTTACTAAACGGATTTTGCTACTTCGATAAAAGCCTTACTTGGAAAGTTCTGCGGCAATCAACTCGGCTATCTGCGCAGTGTTAAGCGCGGCACCCTTGCGAAGATTGTCACCGCAGAGGAATAGGTCCAGCGACTTCTTGTCATCGATTGATTGGCGAACGCGACCGACCCATGTTGGATCAGTGCCAACAACATCGTTCGGAGTTGGGAACAACTTCTTCTGAGGATCATCAACTAGCTTCACGCCCGGTGCCTTTGCCAGAATAGTCCACGCACTCTTTCGTGTGACCTTCTTCTTAAACGTTGCATGTACAGCCAATGAGTGGGTTGTGAGAACGGGAACTCGAACACATGTAGCCGAGACCTTCAACTTAGGCATTCCAAGAATCTTGCGAGATTCATTGCGGACCTTAAGTTCTTCTGAAGTGAAACCATCCTCTTTCAACGAACCTGCCCAAGGAATGACGTTAAGTGCTAGCGGAGCTGGGAATGGTGAATCACCGCTTACAAGTTTGCGGACATCTCCTGTAACCTCACCGGCGGTCGTGCCGGCCACAGCAGAGATCTGTGCGCGCAAGGCGTCGATACCTGGCTGACCAGCACCGGATGCCGCTTGATATGAGGCGACAACGAGCTCTTTAAGTTCAAACTTCTTATTGAGCGCGCCCATTGCGACGATCATTGAAAGTGTTGTGCAGTTCGGGTTGGAGATGATTCCCTTAGGACGCTTCAACGCATCCTTCGGATTTACCTCTGGAACAACGAGTGGAACTTTAGGATCCATGCGGAATGCGCCAGAGTTATCAACAACAACTGCGCCGCGTGATACGGCAATCGGAGCCCACTCTTCAGAGATCTCATCTGGCACGTCGAACATTGCGATATCGATGCCATCGAAGGCTTCTGGTGACAAGGCGACAACGGTCAGTTCTTCACCGCGGCACATCAACTTCTTACCGGCGGAACGAGCTGATGCAATGAGGCGAATCTCACCGTAAACATTGGGACGCTTAGTCAGGATATCGAGCATGACGGTGCCAACTGCACCGGTTGCTCCAACTACTGCAAGTGATGGAAGTTTGCTCATCGTCCGGTTCCTCCGTATACAACTGCTTCGCCTTCTGCATCGAGTTCAAATGCAGTGTGTGCTGCTTTAACGCCAGCATCCAGATCGCCTTCGCGACAAATAATCGAGATACGAATCTCTGATGTGGAAATCATTTCAATATTCACGCCGGCATCAGCAAGGCATGAGAAGAAGGTTGCGGTAACGCCTGGGTGAGAACGCATGCCCGCGCCGACCAATGACAACTTGCCGATTTGATCATCGTATTGAAGAGAGGCAAATCCGACTTCACCTTGAATGCGAGTAAGTAGCGCTGTTGCTTCTGCGCCCTCTGCCTTTGCAAGTGTGAATGAGATATCGGTAAGACCAGTTGCGGCGGCAGATACGTTCTGAACAATCATGTCGATGTTGATATCGGCATCGGCGATTGCTTGGAAGATGCGCGCAGCAACGCCTGTTCGATCGGGAACGCCGACGATAGTTACCTTCGCCTCGCTCCGGTCGTGTGCGATACCAGCGATGATTGCTTGCTCCATGGTGCCTCCTCCTGGGTGGTCCTTAACAATCCACGTTCCTTCGAGATTTGAAAATGATGAGCGG
>CAINVP010000050.1 GCA_903854185.1 uncultured Actinomycetes bacterium | reverse complement strand
TATGAAGCCAATCAGCGAAGACCTCATCACGACTCTTCGCATATCCCTTTGCAACAAGGGCATCCGCCAAATGTGGACGCCCTAGCGTTGCCCCCTCACGAAGTTGGGCCATGACATCCTCGATGGTAATCTCAATGCCATTCTCATTCATCCGGCTAATGATTCGCTCCATGCGGCCAATGCGATTATCGCGTGTCTTGGCCAGCGCCGTTGAGAGCGGTTCATTGTCACGGTCAAAGAGCAGTCCGAGCATATGGACGCTTATTCCATCTTCCGTCTGGCAAGAGATCTCTGCCCCAAGAACCAAATCCATTCCCGGGCGAAGATACTTGCTCGCTTCATCCCAACCACCTGTGGTGTCATGATCGGTGAGCGCTAAAACTGTGATTCCTTCAGAGAGCGCTTTATTTACCAACGCGCGGGGCTCATCGGTCCCATCACTGATATTGGAATGGGTGTGGAGGTCAATCATTTCTCTGCACCTTTCCCGGCCGTACCAAAGATGATGCAGCCGATGAGAAGGCCAACGATGCCCGGCAAGATTCCATGCGAAGGACGTTGATGCAACCAGATAAAGGCGATAATGGAGGCCACAGGTACCTCAAAGAAGACGACGAGTGATACAACTACAGGTGAGAGGCGCTTTAACGAAAGATTGAACATCGTGTGACCCATAAGTTGGGCTCCAAGAATAAGCAGCAAGAGCCAGAACCACTGCGCCCGTGGGTAGGCGATAAATGGTGAGCTAGTGAGGAAGATAAATGGCAATGCCACAATCGCGGTCACTGCGTAACAAATTGAGGTGTAAGTCGAGGTCACTAGCTGACGTTGTGCACGAGAGCCGAAGAGGACATACACCGCTGCCAGGATGGCGGAGATAATCGCAAAGAGATCGCCGAGAAAGAAGCGCTTAGAGAGTGAGAGATCAATTCCAGTAATGACAGCAACTGAAATGAAAGCGACGATCATTCCGAGGAAGGCCTGCCTTCGAATATGGTCACCCTTTGCCTTTAAATAGATTGCGGCGAAGATTGGTTGCAGCGCCGTCAATGCAGTGCCAGTGGCAACGCTAGTAAAGCGCATCGCAGCGAAGAAGAAGAGAAAGTGAGCGGAGAGTGCAACACCAGCAAAGACCGCGTATCTCATTGCCTTTCGGGACTCGGGATCGCGCCATTGCTTCTGCATTATTGCAAATGGTGAGATAAGAACTGAACCGATGATATTGCGCCAAAAAATGAGCGCCGGAATCGCCATGGTGCTCTTAGCAATCAGCGGACCACTAGAGCCAATCCCCAAGATTCCAAGGAATAGAAAGAAGATATCTCTACCTTGTGGCAGCGCTGAGTGGTCGTGGCGCTGTTTACTCTGCTTCGCTTGCATTAGTGAATAGTGAACCAGAGCATTGTCGCGACGCAGGTGAAGACAATTGAGATGAGAAGAAGGTAGACCGCCTTCATCCGACGTGTTGCAGCAAATTCACCCATCAAGCGCTTATCTCGTGCGATGCCGTAGATGTAGAGCAGAAGTGGAAGCAAGAGCACCGCATTAAGCACCTGGGTAACCACCAGAATTCGAATGAGCGGAGCTCCTGGAATCAGGATGAGGCCAGCGGATACAACAGTGATAACTGCGAAGGTGCCGTAGAAGAGTGGCGCCTCTTTGAAATCATCATCGAGAGCAGCAGGGCGGCCAGTGAGATCACTAATGGAGTAGGCGGTGCTAAGCGGCAAGATCGATGCAGCGAGAAGTGCGGCGCCAATCAATCCAATGGCAAAGAGATCTTTTGCAAGCGTTCCCGCGAGCGGTTTTAACGCTGCCGCAGCTTGAGCCGCATCAGTGATATTGAAGGTGCCTTCAGCATGAAGGGTCGCGGCGCATGTGATG
>CAINVP010000049.1 GCA_903854185.1 uncultured Actinomycetes bacterium | reverse complement strand
GAGCAGATTGCCTTTCATGAATCGAATGACGCTGATATCTCGCTGCACTTAACGCGAGTTCCTGATGCTCGCCCGTTCGGAGTCGTAGATCTTGATGAGGAAAATCGAATTTCATCCTTCATGGAGAAGATGGAGAATCCTCCAACGAATATAATTAACGCCGGCTGTTACATCTTTAATCGCGCTTCGATTCAAAAAATTCCACATGGAGAAGTTGTGAGTGTGGAGCGTCAAACCTTTCCAGAGATGCTTACAGATGGGGCGCGGGTATTTGGATATATCGACACCTCGTATTGGATTGATATCGGTAACCCATCGTCGCTACTTGCAGCAACACGCGAATTACTTCAGCCATCAGCATCTGGTCTGGGGGAGGATGTGGCAGTTGATGCCTCTGCACATCTGCTTGGAGGGACGTACATTGGCGCAGGATCTGTGATTGGGCCTCAGTCAATCATTGAAAATAGCGCCATTGGCCGTGGCGCTCGCATCGGGGCGGGAGTTCGCCTCACTCGCTGCCACGTTGCCGATGGAACGAGGATTCCGGATGGCTTTATTGCAGAGGGCCAGTACTTTGGATTTACTGAGCTAACAGGGGAAAACCCTTACAACTAGCGCAAAACCGCTATTTTTTTCCTGGATTTAGGCTTAAAGTGCGTTTATTGCTCAAGATTCACTTGACGAAAAGGACTTACACGCGTGTAATTCTCCCAGCGCATACTGACGAAGGTGCGCATAACGTTGTAGGGAGAGTTCAATGGCCGAACGCCAGATTGCAAGCGAGGCGCTCACTTTAGGTGCTCTAAATGGAAGTTCAGAATTATCATGGCAAGAGCGCGCACTCTGCGCTCAGACCGATCCAGAAGCCTTCTTCCCTGAGAAGGGGGGATCGACCCGCGAAGCTAAGCGCGTCTGCCTCTCCTGCGATGTACGCGGTGAGTGCTTGGAATATGCCCTCGCTCAAGATGAGCGCTTTGGTATCTGGGGCGGTCTCTCTGAGCGCGAGCGTCGTCGCCTCAAGCGCCGCTCAGCGTAACTCCGCGTAGGTTTAGTAGTGTGACCTCTCGGAGGTCCGACTGCATGGCTGAATCTATGGATGATAATTTCACCGTAACGGCAATTCTCGTTACACATGATGGTGCAACGTGGTTGCCCGAGGTTATCGCCGCGCTCACAACACAATCTCGCCCTGTCGACCGAATCTTCGCCGTCGATACCGGCTCACATGACAGTTCGATCAAACTTCTTCACGCTTCTGGAATTCCCTTCGTAGAAGAGGCCCGCGATATGGGCTATGGCGATGCGATTGAACATGCGCTCGCTCTTACCCCCACCGTCGATGAATCCAACGAGTGGCTCTGGCTCATTCACGATGACTCTGCACCCGCACGAGAGAGCCTTGCGACCTTACTTGCTGCCATCGCCGAGCGTCCTCAGATAGCAATCGCTGGTCCAAAGGTTCGCGGGTGGCACGATCGCGATCATCTTCTTGAAGTTGGAATCTCCATCGCACCTACAGGTGGGCGGTATACCGGTTTGGAGAGGCAAGAACAGGATCAAGGCCAACACGATGAGATCCGCAGCGTTCTCGCCGTGAGTACGGCTGGCATGTTGGTCCGTCGTGATGTATTTGAAAAACTTGGTGGACTTGATATTAATCTCGCACTCTTTCGCGATGATGTGGATTTCGGCTGGCGAGCAGCGGTTGCAGGATACGGAGCAATCTGTGTACCTGAGGCAGTTATTTATCACGCAGAGGCAGCGGCGAATGAACGTCGAGCCGTTGATGTATCTGAAGCATTCCTCCATCGCCCACTGCTGCTCGATCGCAGAAATGCCGCCTACGTTCTTCTTGTGAACTCATCCTGGTGGATGCTGCCGTGGATCAGCGCCCAACTTCTCATCACAAGTAGCGCCCGGGCAATCCTCAACCTCTTGATGAAACTTCCCGGTTACGCCGGTGATGAGATCGCTGCAGTGGGTCTATTGCTCATTCATCCAGCTGAACTCATCGTTGCGCGACGCCAGCGTAAGAAGTTACGTCTGCTCGCACCTAGAACGGTGGCGCCATTTATTCCGTCGATGTGGAGCCAGATACGAAGCGCCTTTGACCATCTGCGTGAAACTATCTCTGAGCGACTTCATCCTCAGGCGGAGGAGGCGCCAGTGGAGGCGCAGACCCTTGGCACGCCCGAGGGTGAGATCGAGGAAGGTGATTTCACTACGCCACTTGTGGCGCCTTCTATTCTGAAAAATCTGATTCGCAAGCCACAAGTCGTTATAGCTATCTTGATTGGCATAATCTCCCTTATCGCCGCCCGAAATCGCTTTGGTTTCTTATCCGGTGGCGCCCTGGTTGCTGCACCAGCAAGTGGCATGACACTTCTTCGCCATTATGCCGCTTCGTGGCATCTCATCGGAGAGGGCTCGGCAGCTCAGATGCCGCCGTGGATCGCTTTCATCGGAGTCTCCTCCATCATCACTGCCTTCAATATGAAGTTGTTGCTCTCGCTCATCTTTATTGTCGCGCCAGGTGTGACATATCTTGCGGTGTACCGAGTACTACTGCGACAAGGTGTACAGAGAAATTTCGGATTAATTGGCGCTGGAATTTATGTTGCAAGTCCACTTCTCTGGGGCGCTATTAATCAGGGTCGAATTGGAACGTTGTTAGTACTTCAACTTGCGCCGACGCTGCTCTCATTAAATCCTCTGAGTAGATCAATAACAGCAGCAGGAACAACCTGGCGAAAGATCTTTGCCCTCTCCCTTTTAGCATCCGTTCTCTTTGCCTTTTCTCCGCTCTTACTTGCAGGGTGGCTCTTCATACAGGGCTTCCATTTCATCACAGAGCTCATTGAGAACCTTTCCATTCTGCGTACTGGCGGATTCTTCTCCTTTATGGAGTCGGACGGATCAGCTTCGCTCAAGCGGCGCCTAACGCTCTGGGTAACGCCATTCTTTCTCCTCTTTCCGTGGTCAGGTTCGCTACTTCGCCACCCAACTCAATTCCTCCTTGAGCCTGGAATTCCAACACCTTCAGGTAATCGGTGGGAGATATTCTTCTTCAATCCAGGCGGGCAAACGACTCCACCACTATGGATTGCATCGCCATTCATCCTCTTCCTCATTGCAGCGCTATGGATTAAGCAATTACGAAGTTATGCAGTGATGGCGAGTGTCGCCATTGGTATCTCACTTGGCCTCAGTCAACTTCGCGTAGTAGGCCACGGCAGTGAGGGCAAAGTCTGGACTGGGCCAATCATCGCGATTGCGATGATTGTGCTACTAGCTCCGCTGCTTCGATACTTCCAAGAGTCCTTGCCACACCTGCGAGAGCGAGGCTTAGGCGCTGGACATATTGGAAGTGCACTGCTCGCCCTTGTGACTGCGCTCTCTCTGATTGCTACACCAATCTGGGTAATTACATCCGGCGCTAACTCGCTAGTCCGCGGCGGCGAGTTTCGCGTTACTCCTGCATTTGTTTCGGCGCTTACTCAAACAGAAGAAAAGCCAAAGACTATTATTTTGAAATCAACTCAGGACTCGACTTCATATTTCATCACGCGAGGCGAAGAGCTGCAACTGGGAGATCCAGATGCGGCGATTGCTATGCCGGTACAAATTCTGCACGCGATGGATGAACTTATCGCCGGCACGGGCCTGACGAGTTCTAAAGTCCTTGGAAAATATGGAATCGCTTACCTTGTCTTGCGCTCACCAGTCTCACTCAATGTGGCGAGGACTATCGATGGCATAGGTGGCTTTATCCGAATGTCCTCCACTGCTGATGGCATTGTCTGGAAAGTAATTGGGGCATCACCACGGGTGCTCTTTACCTCCAGAACGGGCGGTATACAAACAATTCCTTCTCTCGATATCTCAGCAAGTGGAGATGTAGATCGCCCTGGAGTCATTACGCTCGCAGAGAAGTTTGATAAGAATTGGCACCTCCTGTTAGACGGTACCCCCATTCCTGTTCTAGAGAATTCAGATGGGCTACCAACATTCACTCTTCCAACAGGTGGTCATATTGAACTCTCCCACGATGGAACAAAACACCGGGCACTCATCTCCTTACAACTCCTTGTGCTCTTAGTTAGCGTTGTAATGGCACTTCCGGCTGGCCGACGACGCAAAGAAGTTCCGATTGAGGAGTTGGTGTAAAGATGAAGACCAATCCATTTGCGCTCTCAATGCTAAAAAATCGATTCGTCCTCTCTGTTCTTGCGATAGCAATTGGGTTGGGAACATCATTTATCATTCCAAGCGCTGAGAAGAGCGCAACAGTCGTCGGGGGATACCAAGCAACAACGTGCCCGGCGCTCGGCGGTGGATATTCATCTGTTGAATTAACAAACACAACTGTCGGAATTCGCCCTGTAACTCCGAAGTCGACGAAACTCATACTTCACCACCAAACTTTCCGCCAACTGAATAATTCTCCGCTCTATGTTGATAGCACCTTCGGTTCGGCTTACACCTTGACCTCCCAAGGTGGTGGGGGCGGAGTTGCGGCGGCGCTCTGTCAGCCAGGTAGCGCAGAACAGTGGTTCGTTGGTGGCTCTGGTGGATTAACAAGCACTGGCGTCCTTGAGATGGTCAACAGCGGCTTTAGCCCATCCACAGTTGAAATTCATCCTTACTCATCTGCAGCCAGCCTGCCACCTGTGACGGTAAAAATTCCTGCTAACTCTGAGAATCGACTACGTGTAGATGCACTTGTCCCTGGGGATGAGTTGATGGCCCTCGATGTCATTACGCGGTCCGGCCGAGTTACAAGCTTTCTCTTTGATCAACGCAATAAAGGGCTACGTAGCCTTGGTATGGATTATGCAGCTGGTTCGGCAGCGCCGGCAACACATATCGTTATCCCGGTAGGGCTTAACCCCTCCACGCAAAATGGAAAGGTCGCAAATAGCCTTCGCCTACTAGTTCCGGGACCACTTGATGCAACAGTGACCATGCAGATTGTCAGCGCTGACGGCGCATTTACTCCCGTTGGTTTCGATAGTAGAAAAGTGGCCCGTGGAAAGGTAATTCAACTTCCTATCAATAACCTCATATTAACTTCGCCATTCTCAGTCGTCATTGATTCAGATCGACCAGTTGTTGCAGGGCTCTTTACTCAGACGCCATATGGCGACTTTGCTTGGGGGGCGGCAACTACGCCATTTACTCGAATGGCACTTAATATGGCAGGGCTGCAGCCAACTCTGGTCCTGACCGGCTCCCAGTTCAGAGTTTCAGTTCAGATGGTCTTGGCGAATGGAAAGCGAACCACCCGTGAACTCACTGGTGATTCATTCCTCACCTGGAATCCTGGCGGCGCAGTGAAATCTCTCGCCCTTTACTCCGAGGGCTCAAAGCCGGTCTACGGCGGGTTACTCATTCGAAGTGCGAATGGATTTACTTACTTGCCAGTCCAGAGCAATACAACACCGACACAGACACTCTTGCCGGTGACGGATGTTCACACCCTCACACGCTAGATTTCACTCATGAGAAGCGTGCAACGGACTGGGCGATCCTGCTCACGTGCCTCTTGCCGCAAAATTGCATCAAAGACCCTCACTTATATTTATGCCGAGTCGACTGCGGTTCTGGGGCCATTAGCAACATTTGCTGAACCGCATGCTTATGATCTCTGCGAAGACCATGCAAGGAATCTCACCGTTCCGAATGGTTGGACAGTAATTAAGGCGAGCGCCGATGAGAACGAGAGTGGTCCAACTGAGGATGACTTGATGGCAATCGCCGATGCCGTGCGCGAAGTTGGGCTAACAAGGGCTAGCCCCTCAGAAGTTGCAGCTCTTCCCACACAAGAGATTGGTCGTCGAGGCCACCTGCGAGCGCTACCTTCGAATTAAGTATTCGGTAGATTAACGCCATGTCTACCGATGCACATAACGAAGAGATTTTCTCGGATGCCGAGCTCGATGCGGTTATCAAGGCTTATGACATTCGAGGTCTGGTTGATGAGCAAATCACAGCAGAGTTCGCATTCGCATTAGGTGCTGCATACGCCCGCTTTCTTCAGGATGAGCGCGAGCCCGCAACCATCGTTGTTGGCGAAGATATGCGCCCGTCATCGGCAGAGTTAGCCGAAGCATTTTGCGATGGCGCAAACTCGCAAGGCTTCGACGCCATCCGGATCGGACTCGCTTCGACTGACATGTTGTACTTCGCCTCGGGAAGTCTGAACTTGCCAGGAGTGATGTTTACGGCAAGCCACAACCCGGCCGAGTACAACGGAATGAAACTGTGCAAGAGCGGTGCTCGCCCCATTGGAAAAGAGTCGGGGCTCCTAAGAATTCGTGAGTTGATGAAGTATGGAGTCCCCATCAAACTCACGCAATCTGGAAAGACGATGCAGCGAGATCTCCTCGCTGCCTATGGAGATTTTCTCCTCTCGCTCTTCGCACAAGAGGAGATTTCCAGCGCCCGACCACTCAAAGTTGTTGTCGATGCTGGTAATGGCATGGCAGGATTCACTGCACCGGCAGTACTTGCAAAATTAAATGTGGAAGTAATTCCGATGTACTTCGAGTTGGATGGAACCTTCCCGAATCACGAGGCAAACCCGATTGATCCTGCGAACCTCGTTGACCTACAGAAACGTGTCATCGCTGAGAGCGCAGATATTGGACTCGCCTTCGATGGTGACGCGGACCGTTGCTTCCTCGTCGATGAGCGAGGCGAGTTGGTAAACCCATCCGCCCTCACCGCTCTCATTGCGGTACGGGAATTAAAGCGGAAGCCAGGCTCGACCATCATCTACAACCTCATTAGCTCGCAAGCGGTTCCAGAGATCGTGAGAGAACATGGCGGAAACCCAGTCCGCTCTCGAGTTGGCCATTCATTTATTAAAAAGCTCATGGCTGAGACTGGCGCCATCTTTGGCGGCGAGCACTCCGGCCATTTCTACTTTGCTGATTTCTGGCGAGCAGATTCAGGAATGTTGGCAGCGCTCTTCGCACTGGCCGAACTTGGTGCCAGCGCAGCGCCGCTCTCATCTCTGCTTGCTCAATACAACCGTTACTTCTCAAGTGGTGAAATCAATACTCGCGTAGCCGATGCCTCGATTGCCATCGCGAAGGTGAAGGCAGAGTTTGAGGGCTTAACCTCGGATGAGATGGATGGCCTCACAGTTCAAGGCGGGGAATGGTGGTTTAACCTGCGCCCATCAAACACTGAGCCACTGCTCCGTCTGAACGTTGAGGCAGCAACGCCTGAGTTGCTGGCAGCTAAGCGAGATGAACTCCTAGCCCTCATCGGGTAGCCTTAGCGCTATCTGGACGCTTTTGAAGGCCTTTGATCGAGTCCTGTTCTATTCATTCACAGACTTAATTAAATGACTTGAGGAGAAGAGATGACTGTTAACATCGATATTCGTTCTGACATTGCCGACGCATCACTCGCCGCTGAAGGAAAGAAGCGCATTGAGTGGGCAGGTCGCAACATGCCTGTCCTTGCACAAATCCGTGAGCGCTTTGAAAAAGAGAAGCCATTCACTGGAATTCGCATCGCAGCTTGTATGCATGTCACAACGGAGACTGCGAATTTGATGATTGCGCTTAAGGCAGGCGGAGCCGAGCTTGCGCTCTGTGCATCTAACCCGCTCTCAACACAGGATGACACAGCTGCGGCGCTAGTTCACGAGTATGGCATTAGCGTCTTCGCGAAGAATGCGGTTGACCGCGATGGTTACTACGCCCACCTCAACGCAGCACTTGATATCCAGCCGGACTTCGTCTTCGACGATGGTTGCGATCTTGTAAATACGCTTCACACAACTCGCACAGAGTTGCTCCCTGGAATTATGGGCGGCTGCGAAGAGACAACAACCGGCGTAATTCGCTTGAGCCAGATGTCTAAGGATGGCGCGCTGAAGTTCCCTATGATCGCTGTTAACGACACCGATACCAAGCATATGTTTGATAATCGCTATGGCACCGGACAATCCTCATGGGATGCCATCTTCCGCGCGACCAACTCACTCATCGCTGGTCGTATCGCAGTTGTCGCTGGCTTCGGTTATTGCGGTAAGGGCGTTGCAGAGCGTGCCAAGGGCATGGGCGCAGATGTCATCGTTACTGAGATTGACCCAACAAAGGCGCTTGACGCAATGATGCAGGGCTATCGCGTGATGCCAATGGTTGAGGCTGCCAAGATTGGTGATTTCTTCATCACTGTGACTGGAAATCGCGATGTAGTTCGCGATGAGCATTTCGCAGTTATGAAGGATGGTGCAATCCTTGCCAACAGCGGACACTTTGATGTTGAGATTGATGTTGCTTGGTTAGAGAAGAATGCCAAGACCAAGAATTCAAAGATTCGCCACCAGACAGATGAATATGTTCTTGCCGATGGCCGCCGCATCCTGCTCGTAGCAGAGGGCCGACTAGTCAACCTTGGCGCAGCAGAAGGACACCCTGCCTCAGTGATGGATATGTCATTCTCTGACCAGGCGCTCACTGCTGAGTGGTTACTTAAGGCTGCGAAGGATCTCGGCGCAGGATTGCATGACGTCCCAACAGTTATCGATAAGGAAGTTGCTCGTCTCAAGCTGGAAAGCATGGGCGGAACTATCGACACACTTACACCTGCACAAGAGCTATACCTCAACTCGTGGGAGCACGGCTCTTAATGACGTTAGTCATGGTCGTCGAAGATGATGAGCACATCCGTGAGGTGCTGGGAATCGTCTTGACGGGCGGAGGTTATGAAGTTGATTTAGTGGGTAACGGTGACGATGTCATGGAAATTTTCCGGGCATCGCCACCGGATCTCGTCCTCATGGATGTAATGCTCCCAGGTATAGATGGAATCGAAGCAACAAAACTCATCCGGGCCGAGTCGATGGTCCCCATCATTATGTTGACTGCAAAGAGTGATAGTCATGACATCGTCTTAGGGCTGGAAGCTGGCGCTGATGACTACATGGTCAAGGGTGCGTACGGAAATTCAGAGTTACTTGCACGCATTAAAGTCCGCCTACGCAGAAGCGCATTTGAAAGCGGCACCTCTTTGCGCATTGGCGAAATAGCTATTGATCAGGTGGCACACACCATCATGCGCGATGGCAAGAGCATCCAATTGACTCGACTTGAGTTTGATCTGCTCGCTGCTCTCGCAAAGGACCCAGGTCGCGTCTTTACCCGAGAAGCACTCTTGAACGAGGTGTGGGGATATCAGCACGCGGCAGATACTCGGCTCGTTAATGTTCACATCCAACGTCTTCGCGCCAAGGTAGAGAAAGATCCCGATAACCCCGAAGTGATTCTTACCGTCCGTGGAGTTGGCTACAAGGCGGGTGGAGCTGAGCGAGAGTGAGTTATTTTGCTGCTCGCTGGAGAAGATCCATTCTGCTTCGCACCACCGTTACAGTGCTTCTACTTTCCGGTTTCGTTATCGCCAGCGCAGGTACCGCGCTCTTCATTCAAATTTCTCATGGAATCTACCGCGACAAATTGAGTGGTTCCATCTCCGAAGCCCAATCTCTCATCGATTATGACCAAGGTCGCCTGGATGCGACCCGCTATCGGACAGATATTAAATTAAACGAAGTGATTAAAGAGATCCTCTCAATATCATCAGTTGGACGGACGCCAGAATCTAAAGAAGTTATTCTCGTAGCAACTGCATCTGTACCGGGGTATGTGCGGATTTATCAAGGCACCTCGAATCATCTCAAGCTCTCCGGAATTCCTTCGGCATTCAGGAAGCAGGTGCGCGATTCCAATGGTGTGCAATCCCTGAGATTGAACGTATTCTATGAAACCGGTCCAAACCGAGATGCTATCGTCGTTGGTAAGACCATAGTTATTCCCCAAGATCATTTATACGAGATCTATTACATCTTTCCACTGCATGAACAGAATCAATTGATTGCCCTCATTAAGAATTTGATGCTCTTCACCGCCTTCGGGCTCATTCTCTTAATTGGATTGATAACGGGACTAGTTATCCGCCGAATCGCCATGCCACTTCGAGAAGCAGCTGAAATTGCTGAACAGCTCGCCGCCGGCGAACTCGATCGTCGCCTTGCTATCCGTTCCGAAGATGAGATGGGTCGGTTGGCGATTGCATTTAATGAGATGGCGCTCTCGATGCAACAGCAGATATCTCGACTGGAGAATCTATCCCGGCTTCAGCAGCGATTTGTCTCGGATGTCTCTCATGAATTGAGAACCCCACTGACCACAATGCGTATGGCTTCACGAGTTATCTACGATGCGCGAGTACAACTCGATTCTGCAGCGGGTCGAAGTTCTGAATTACTTCTGCTGCAGATTGATCGCTTCGAATCGTTACTTACAGACCTACTTGAGGTGAGTCGGTTTGATGCTCGCGCTGCAATTCTGGAGACACGCGAAGTTGACTTAAAGGCGCTGGTCAGTCGCGCCATTGACGAGTTGAAGAGTTCCGGTGAAGTTCAGGTAACACTGAGCGCTCCAACTGGCTTAGTGCTGGCAAATGTGGATGACCGCCGGATCGAGCGCGTCATACGAAATCTATTAACTAATGCAGCTGACCACTCTGACCACAGAGGAGTTGCGGTAACGATTGCGCAGACCGATAGGGAAGTGGCAATTGGAGTTCGAGATTATGGGAATGGCTTTACCGAGCGTGAAGCAGAGCGACTCTTTGATCGATTCTGGCGGGCCGACCCTTCTCGGGCCCGCAAACGCGGCGGAACCGGCTTAGGCCTCTCGATCTCACTTGAGGATGCAACGCTTCACCAAGGAACTCTCAAAGCATGGGGCGCTCCAAAGCGAGGTGCACACTTTGTTCTTACTCTTCCTAAATCACCGGGCATTCCAATTCAGAGCGAGCCACTTGAAGTTCTCCCCAAGGATGAAAGTGCTTCGATCCTTCCACAATTAGATTCTTCCGAGGAGTAGATAGGGCAAGAATCGCACCATGCGACTTC
>CAINVP010000048.1 GCA_903854185.1 uncultured Actinomycetes bacterium | reverse complement strand
TACTGCATGCCTGAAGCGTTCAACCAGTGGATTCCCTCCGCTGAGCATCTGACTACTGCAGAACTCGTCGAGACTATCGGCATCGCAGTTGATACTGGAATCACTGAGATTCGCCTTACTGGAGGCGAGCCACTTCTTCGCCCAGATATCGTGGAGATTGTTAAGCGTATTAATGAACTTCCTCAGCCACCTGCAATCAGCATGACGACTAATGGCATCGCATTGGCGAAGGTTGCCGCGGAATTGGTTGCGGCAGGCTTAGAGAGAATCAATGTCAGCCTCGATACCTTGAAGGCAGACCGCTTCAAGGAGATCACTAAGCGTGACCGCTTTGCCGATGTGATGGCAGGGCTCGCGGCAGCAAGAGCTGCCGGTCTCTCACCCATCAAAGTCAATTCAGTCTTACTACGCGGCATTAATGATGATGAGGCAGCAGATCTTCTTCACTGGGCACTTGCGAATAATTACGAGCTCCGATTTATTGAACAGATGCCATTAGATGCTGGCAATGCGTGGAGTCGCGATGGCTTTATTAAGGCAGATGAGATCTTTGCTCAGCTAGAGCGCGATTTCACTTTGACCGCGGTAGAGACGCGAGGATCAGCGCCAGCTGAACTCTTCCTGGTCAACGGTGGGCCGGCGAAGGTTGGCATTATTGCCAGTATAAGTAAGCCATTCTGTGGCGCATGTGACCGACTCCGTCTTACATCAGATGGACAACTCCGTTCCTGCCTCTTCTCGCGCAGCGAATCGAGTGTGCGTGACATTCTCCGAGATGGTTCACTAAGTGCAGAAGAGCGCCACTCGCAAATCTCTGCCATCATCCGAGAGAGCGTTGCAGCAAAAGAGGCTGGCCATCAGATTAATCTCCCAACCTTCATAAAACCAGAACGCCCGATGTCAGCGATTGGTGGGTAGATGAGCCGATATCGCGGAATCGTCATCACGGTTTCAACACGTGCCTCACAAGGCATCTGGGAAGACACAACCGGGCCAGTGATTTCATCGACGCTCAACGAACTTGGAATTGCAACACCTGCCCCAATCGTTATTCCCGATGGTGAAGCAGTAGAGCAGACCCTTCGCGAACAGATTCAGGCTGGAGCCGACCTCATCATCACAACGGGTGGAACTGGACACTCACCAACTGACTTCACGCCAGAGATGACCATGCGCGTTCTGGATCGCCTTTCACCAGGCATAGCGGAGGCAATCCGTGCCTACGGAGTCGCACAGGGCGTAGCCACCGCATCGTTATCGCGTGCAGTCGCAGGTATTAGCGGTGAGACTTTAATTATCAATCTGCCTGGTTCCATGGGCGGTGTGAAAGATGGCATGACCGTACTTCGACCAATTTTGTTACATGCCCTAGATCAGATTGACGGCGGAGATCACACCCGCGTCGAGTGATGCTTAAATTCGGCGGGCTCCTACATACCTGAGGCGGCCGAACCAGTTAGAGAATGGCTCCACACGGACTCGTGCACCAGAGTGCGGGGCGTCAATCATTAAATTGCCACCGAGAAATATTCCGACGTGGTCAATGGGGCGACCGAAGAAGACCAAGTCACCAGCCTTCAGCGCTGAGCGAGGAACAAACTTTCCATACGAATATTGGTACGCGGCCGAGTGAGGTAGCGAGACGCCAGCTTGTTGGAAGGCGCGCATCGTCAGTCCAGAGCAATCCCAGTAGACCAGACCAGATGCGCCGAAGACATATCTGTCACCGAGTTGCTTAATGGCAAACTTCAGCGCAGCCGCACCTCGCGTTGAACCAATCTTCAACTTTGCAATCTGCGCCTTCGAGTAGCTGCTATCGGCGTTATCTTGTGCCGCCTGCTCTGCCGCAAGACGAGCCTGTTCCGCCTTAGTTAACTTTGAGAGTAATGAACGTGCTTCAGCAAGCTTCTTAGTAGCGAGCGCCTGCGCAGCTACATACCGCTTATGCGCAGCATTAAGTTGGGCCAACTTGTCATTGACGACGAGTGAGCTGGCAACGAGACGTTGCTTCGCAACGGTCAACTTGCGGACGTTGCTCGCCTTCTTCTTCGTGAGGATATCGAGGGTGCCTGCCTGATTCAGGTAGAGCTGAGGGTCAGAAGAGAACATCAATTGGACGCCGGCACCTAGGCCAAGGTTCATGTACTGCTCTCGGGCAATCGCGCCCATCGTTGTCTGGACCGCCTTCAAGTGCGCCTGATCGGCGTTGGTCTGTCCGGCGAGAGAGGCGAGCTTGGATTTAAGTCTGTTCATCTCTACCTGCGCTTGCTGAGCGTTCTCAGCGATAGCGGTCGCCTCTTGTTGGAGTGCGGTTACCTTTGCCCGGATGGAGGCGAGGTCGGCTGCGCTCGCTGGTGCGGCGGGGAGCAGGGCGGCAACGAGGGCAAGGGCCACGGCGGTGAGCCCTAAGCCTGACTTCGTTAAGCGCATTTGGAGATGGTACTTACCCGGGAGTAGGGATAACAACTCCGGGCACGCGTGCGAGGCTGAGAATTTACGCCTTTTTGGTCAGATAGACGCCCATGACGCCTAGGCACATCTCATCTGATGAGCCCTCGCCCCAGGTGACATATCGAGCCGGCAGCTTCTTCAGTTCGGGGATCATCTGACGCAACTTTGGATTGAAGGTACAGACAACTCGTACGGTGTCACCAACCTTGAGTTGGATCTGCTTCTTCAGAACGGTCGCAGATTGATCATCGAAGTTGTAGTGAGGGCGATTCAGAATAATTTGCTCACGAGATGTTCCAGGGTTCGCGATAAGTTTCAGTGATACGCCGAGCAGATGCATATGCGGTGCTGCCTGGATAACGGTCTCATCAGCAGTGATCTTCTTATCGCAGGTGGAGACAACTGAGGCGACCGGATTTGTTGAGTTGCCACCACAAAGCAGGTTGAGACCGACTGATTCAAAGGCGCTCTCTGATGAGGTGCGCGCTGCGAGATCGGCCAGTGAGGCGCTACGCGAACAGAGTGGACCAGTGACACCTACAGGACAGGCAAGTTCAACTGGCGCTGCCACCAAATCTGAACTCATGATCTTTAACTTTGAGCCCTTTGCGGGAACAGCGTTCAGAATGACCTTTGATTGATCAGTGATCTTCTTCGTCGTTCCGACTGCTAGGAGGTTGTAATGAACTTGAAGGACAATTTGGCTCCCTTTGCGGAAGGTGGTTGCAAAGCCCTGTGGCATGACATCTTTGCCGCGACCTGGTGCCCATGATGAAAGCCATGGTGAAGTGAGGAATGAGCCAAGCTTTCCGCCAACTCCAGAACCGCCGAAGCAGGTCCAACCATCACCATTCACATTTAATTTCTGCGCTTGGGGAACATCTGCTGCATCGACCTGAAAGAGAATCGCATGATGAACAATGGCTGGATTCTGTGGAACGAATTGCGAAGCAATGATCTGTGAATCAACGTTTACCTTGGGGTCAATCAGGAAGCAGTGGTAATCATCGGTTCCACCGTTGCGACCTGCGGGCACATGTGGCTTGGCCATCGTGGCGGTATAGGTCGTGGCGGTATAGGTCGTGGCGGTATAGGTCGTGGCGGTAGCGGCGCTGGCACTGACGGACTGGACGTTAGTTAACCCCACTAGTGAGAGTGATGTTGCCAACAGGGTCAGGCTGATTTTGGTTGCGCGCATAGGCAAAGGTTAGCCCAACTGGCGTTCCCGCTATCAACCGCTCTAATACAGTTAGCCAATGAAAAGCAGAGCGCTAGCAGGCATTTCGACTCTCGTTCTTACCCTCATCTCTCTCACTGGATTCTCAGTGACAAGTGCGGTTGCAGCAGAAAAAATTGCAGCACCTACATCGCTAACGGTGACCGGAGCTGGTGGAGTCAATCTCGATAGTTCGCTCTATCTGCCCGCAAAGCTTCCAGCACCTGCAATTCTTCTCGCACATGGCTTTGGCGGAAGTAAGGATTCAGTCGCCTCCGAGGCACAGTTCCTTGCCCAGAAGGGTTATGTAGTTCTAGCGTGGAGTGCGCGAGGCTTTGGTCAATCCACTGGTCAGATCACCATGGATTCACCGCAATTTGAGATTGCTGATATTCAGAAGTTGATCAATTATCTCGCAACGAGAAAAGAAGTTGTACAACAACATACTGGCGACCCACTCGTGGGTATCGCCGGCGCTTCCTACGGTGGCGCGGCAGCACTTCTCACCGCCGGCTATGACAAGCGGATAGACGCAGTGGTATCAGATATCACCTGGAACAATCTCGAACACTCACTCTTCCCTCAATCAGTAGCAGGTTCGACAACGCCTGGCCCATTTAAGAAAGTCTGGGCGGGAAGCTTCTTCGCCATCGCAACGCTGCCCAATGCCTATTTAGGTGAGTGTGGAAACTTCTCTGCCGAGTGGTGCGCGGCATTTGTTAATAGCCTAAACGCCGGCGCCCCTAGTGCGGCCGCTCAGAAATTACTCCTTGCATCTTCACCGTCAACTGTGACGAACCGAATCACTGCGCCAACTCTGCTCATGCAGGGTGAGTCTGACTCGCTCTTCCAATTATCGGAATCGGTTGCGACTGCATCAGAGATCTCAAGAGCCCACCCAAAGACGCCACTTTCTATGATTTGGCACGCTAGCGGCCATGATGGTGGCTCGGATGAGAGCGCCTACATCAATCAGAAAACTGTGCAATGGTTCGATAAGTATCTCCGCGGAAAGTCTGCGTCATTCCCAAAGTTTGAGGTCGTAGATTCCAACGGCACAATCTCGTTAACCGATTCGACCGTTATGCCAAAGAATTTGCAGAGCACTGAGTTACCACTTGCGCAAAAGGGCAGCGCAATTGCGCTCTCGCCAAATCTTGCGCCATTTACTGCACCGATTGGCGGCATTCCAGCTGCGCTCTCCTCCCTCCCAGGCCTAGGCAGCGCGCTCTCACTCGCCTCAACGGCAATTTCATCGCTCGGTTCATCATCGATTCCGGGCGGAGTAACAAGTGCTGCGCTGCTTCCAGGTCAGAGTGCAATATTTGATTCCCAACCACTCACAAAACCACTGACGATTATCGGCGGCTCTAGCGTTCGGGTGCATGTATCAAGTAATCGAAGCGATGCCACGCTCTTCTTCTCACTCGTTGTTCACTCACCAAATGGTGGAGTGAAGCAACCGAACGGCCTCGTAGCGCCGGTCTACCTTCCGAATATCCCCGCAAAGGGCGTTGATGTAACTATCAATCTTCCGGCAGTAGTTGTTGATGCATCGATGGGCGATTCACTCGCTCTTGCAGTCTCATCAACCGATCAAGGCTTCCAGCTTCCAAATAATGGCCGGTTCTATTCCGTTCAAGTTTTATCACCACTTCGCATTCCAGTTACACCACTGCAATCAGCTGTTGCTAAATCTGATTACTTCACTTGGCCTCTTGCTGCACTTGTAACTATTGGAGTTGCAATCGGTTTAGTTATCTGGCGCCGCCCTCGCTTTAACGAGGTGGCAGCGGATGAGAGCGAGGCGCTAGTCAGCGTCTCCCATCTATCAAAGCAATATAAAGATGGTTACCAAGCGGTCTCTGATCTCTCATTCAGCGTAAAACGTGGACAGGTCGTTGGCCTACTTGGTCCTAACGGTGCGGGCAAGACAACAACGCTGCGCATGGTTATGGGACTTATCTACCCAACCGAGGGTGAGATTGCGATTAACAACAAGCCGATCTATCCAGGGTCACCAGCGCTGGCCAACCTGGGTAGCTTTGTAGAAGGACCAGGATTCCTTCCACATCTCTCCGGCCGCGAGAACTTAAGTCTTTACTGGCGTTCTATCGGTAGAGATGATGATCCGAAGTTGGAAGAGGCGTTAGCAATCGCTGGCCTTGGTACTGCTCTGGATAAGAAGGTCCGCTCATATTCACAAGGTATGCGTCAGCGCCTGGCAATTGCACAGGCAATGCTGGGAATGCCAGATCTGCTCGTCCTTGATGAACCTACAAATGGTCTGGATCCACAGCAGATTGTTGCGATGCGACAGGTCCTTAAGAAGTATGCCAAGACTGGTCGCACCGTCATCATCTCCTCACACCTGCTCTCTGAAATTCAACAGACATGTACTCACGTCGTGTTAATGCACCGTGGGCGCTTGATTGCCTTTGGAACAATGAGAAAGATTCTGACTCGCGCTGGCAAGAAGGTGGAGTCACTGGAAGATATCTTTATCGAGCTTATTGGTGATGACCTCACCATTGGAAAGGAGTAGTCATGAGCTACACAGCTGCTAAGACTCTTCCATATCGAGTCGAGTTATATCGACAGATTAAACGCAAGCGGACCCTCTTTGCATATGCCTTCGTAATCTCTCTTCCTATCATCGTTGCATCGGCTGTGAAATTTGGTCCATCCGGCCATAGTGGTGGGCCAACTCGCTTGGGTTCTGGCACAGCAGATCTGATTGGACTAGCCACACAAGGCGCCGCCAACTTCACAATCACAATGTTCTACTTTGCAACACCCTTCCTTCTCATTGCGGTTGTCTCACTCTTTAACGGCGACACTGTTGCGTCAGAGGCATCGTGGTCAACCCTGCGCTACTTGCTAGCTGCACCGGTGCCTCGTACTCGCCTTCTCATTCAGAAGTTGAAGGTGAGTCTTACCCTGTGCGCAATCGCAATGGTTCTACTCCCGGTTGCTTCGTGGATTATTGGACTCATCGCCTTTGGCTCCAAACCACTTCAAACTCCGCTCGGTGCAACGCTTGAGAATAACGTTGCCATCAAGCGGTTAGTCATCATCTCTATTTATGTCTCGATCTCACTCCTGTTCACGGCGGGACTTGCCTTCTTCATTAGCGTGACAACCGATGTTCCACTCGGCGCTGTTGGTGGCGCAATTGGCGTGGTTATCCTGCTCAATATTTTGGATGCCATCTCTGGACTTGGAAGTATCCGTGTCTGGTTGCCAGTTCATTACTCGTTCTCTTGGTTTGATGCGCTTTCGAGCTCTATCCAGTGGGGCTCGATGATTCGTGGCGCTTCGTATAGCATCATGACTTTCTCACTCTTTATCGCCTGGTCAATCATTAAGTTCAATAAGAAGGATGTGACTTCCTGATGTTAGGTGGAATCGACTCTTCACTATTTCTCAGTGGCTTTGCCGGATTTCTGGTCGTCGTGATCTTTGTACTCTTTCTACGTTGGGCATTTCCGTCGTCAAAGAAGAATATTTCTAAGGCGCACCGCAAAGAGATCAAGAAATCTCTACGAGAGTTACAGAGGAAGTAACGGCTATGGCATTTGCAGTTGTAACTGGCGGTTCCCGCGGCTTAGGTAGAGAAGTAGCTCGTGCGCTCATTTCACAGGGCCATGATGTCTTACTTGTTGCGAAGGATGCGCAACGATTGCAGCAGACCGCGACTGAGCTCGGGTCTGCTTTTAAAGCAATTGATCTAGAGAATTTGGCCGCAACTGAGAGCGGCTTCAAAGAGATTCTTGCCGAACGGGGAACGCCAGAGATTTTGGTCTTAGCTCACGGTGTTATGAGCGAGAAGATGTCAAAGACGCTTCGTACAACTTCGCACGAGTGGCGCCGGGTCCTTGCAATTAACTTAGATGCAGTCTTCTCTGCGATGAATATTCTTGGTGCGCCTATGGCAGAGGCAAGAAATGGTCGCATCGTTGTCTTCTCTGCCTGTCTCGGTCGTATGTCAGGTCCTGGAAATGCTGGCGGACTTGCTCCTTATCGCATCAGTAAGGCGGGGGTTAACGCGCTAGTTCGAAATCTGGCACATGAGACGGGCCACGGCTCACGCGGCCTACTCGTTGATGCGGTCTGCCCTAACCACACTCAGACCGATATGGGCGGCCCAGATGCTCCACTCACAGTTGAGCAGGGCGCTGATACGGCAATCTGGTTAGCAACGCGTTCCTTTGATCCGGCAATCGATAAGACCGGTTTTCTCTGGGAAGAGCGCACCATCATCGATTGGTGACTAAATCTCACCGCGATCTAACGCCTGAAGTACCTGTGTAGCCCGAACTTTTAATTCGGATAGATCACTCAGCCGTTTAAGTCCAAAGAACTGTTGCTTCATTCTGTGGTTTGCCGCAAAGGTCTCCTGATGGCGATCAAGAAAATCCCAATACAACGTTGTGAACGGGCAGGCGTTCTCTCCGGTGCGCAATTTTGAATCGTACTTGCACGGCTTGCAGTAGTTACTCATCTTCGAGATGTAGGAACCGCCCGAGATGTATGGCTTTGTCATCATCAACCCGCCATCTGCATGCATTCCCATGCCGATGACATTGGGAACCATGACCCACTCCGAGGCGTCGATGAAGTTTTCACGCATCCAATCCAAGAACTCCTGTGGGTTTACCCCAGTAAGAAGCGCTAAATTGCTCAGAACCATAAGCCGAGGAATGTGGTGAACCCACGCGCGCTCTTCAACCCCGTTAACGGACTCTTTTACACAGAGCATCTCAGTCTTCGTCGAATCGGTGAAGAGCGGTAGTAGTTTGCGTGTAGCTCCTAGTTGATTCTCAGTTCGATAATCCTCGCCCAAGAACCAGTACATACCGTTGACATATTCACGCCAGCCAATGACCTGCCTAATAAAGCCTTCGCACGAGGGAAGTGGTACCCGGCCGGATTCGAAGGCGGCTAGTGCAGCATCAATAACCTCACTTGGGTGTAAGAGCCCGTTATTGATGTACGGAGAAAGGAGTGAGTGGTGAAGTGCCCAGTTCTCTGTAGTCATGGCATCTTCATATGGACCGAAGGCGGGGAAGTGATGCTCGATGAAATACGCTAATTGAGAGAGCGCTCCTTCGCGCGTTGTTGCCCAGGTGGATGGAGCCGCGATATCCAATTCAGCTGCAACATCATGATCAATCGAATCAGGTGAGTGCTCTAGGTATGCGGGCCAGGTGTAATTTTTTGGTGGTGGTAACCGATTCTCTTTATCGAAGTTCCATGCGCCACCGCGTGGCTCGCGTCCATCGACCAATATGCCGAGTCGGATCCGTTGGCCTCGGTAGAAGTTCTCCATTAAGTAACTCTTCTGCGATGAAGCCCACTCGCGAAAGAGCGCACGTGGCGTCAGAAAGAAGTCATTTGCTATGAATTGAACTCCGTGATCAAGCAGTTGGTTGTACTGCCGTGTAGATGACGGTTCAGCGGAAAAAATTGGCAGTTCGCCATACTTCGCTCTTGCCGTCTCTAGACCATCAATTGTCGTAGGCGCTTTGAGGTACTCCACAGTGAAGCCCTCGGCGCGAAGTGACTCGGCAAAGTGCCGGGCTGAAGATATGAGAAAGTAGAGACGGATTGGATGCCAAGGCCGTCCGGTAACCATTCTCGCACTCTCGACCAGCAGAATCAGATCAGTTGCGGCCGAGGCCTCTTTGAGAACACCGTAATCGCGATGTAGGTGATCGAAGGGGATATAAAGAATCCGCTTCATGAATTTCTGCATCTCTCGCTGCAGTACTTTACTTCATTCCAGTTCTTTGCCCACTTCTTCCGCCATTCAAAGGGGAGGCCACATCGAACACAGACTTTCGGTTCAAAGCCATTCTTAGTTTTAGCGGTACGGGCCATGCCCCAATACTAGATAAGGTTAGAAGAAGAGCAGATTCTCACCACTAATGACGATGTTATTGCCCTTGCCAAGCAGGCTCGCCTGGAGTCCGGCGGAGCTTCCCTGATCGGTCAGGAAGTAATCGTGCGGCTCGATGATCAGCAGCGGAAAGCGCTCTACCCATTCGGTCTTTTGTGAGAAGAGTTCAGCCTCGCCCCCTTCGATATCAATCTTGACGATGAGTGGTGGATACTGAGAGAGGTCGACTGAGTCGAGGATGCTCTGCACTGTTACTGCTTCAACCCCACCTGTTTCGACGAGCTCGGCTTTAAAGGCCTCACCTGTCGCGCCAGGATTAATAATCTCTGCCCGCCCATTAACCGAAGCGACAGCAACATTTCTGAAGTCGATCCCGCGACCTTTGATATTGCGCTGTGCTAGTCGGAAATTTCTCAGCGATGGCTCAAGGGCAACGATCTTCGCCTGCGGAAAGACAATAGAGAAGTAGAGAGCCGAAAGGCCAATATGACCACCGATATCCACTATCAAGAATGGGTCGCTCGCCGGATTAATTCCACTCTTCTTCTGGACCGAGTCAATCCACTCATGACGCAGGAAATACTGCTGTTCGCCGAAGATTTGATGAACGATTCCTCTATCTTGAGGGGTCACTGTATAGACCGAGAAGGCTCGCTTACGGGTTGAGTCAAGTATCCACTGACGCTTTGCAATGCCGAGAGAGAGAATAAGAAAGCGGCGATTGCCAAGCCCTGCTACTTTGTCGAAGGCAAATTTTCCATACTCGGTGAAGGTTCTGAAGGTCAAGGCTACTAGCCATAAAACTTGCTTGCCCACGGCTACAGCTCCCGCTTGAAGATGTTCAGCGCATACCAGCGATGATTGCACCAGAGACGGTCAACATGATGACGTCAATGGAGTTCTCAATGAGCCATACCTTCACGCCATTCTTTGCGAATTGACGGTGGCTAAGGCTTGGTAGCGCGAGAATTCCCAGACCAAGCCAGAAACCGATAATCGCTCCATCGAGCAGACCGATATTGGAGTACTTAGCCTGAATGGTGTTGAGGATCCAACCGAGGACAAGAATCTCAATTGCTACACCGGCGATGATGCGGCCAAAGATGATGCCAGGATTGGTTGTTGCCTGATTTTCTGGCCCACTTCCGAGCGCCTTCTGCCACACTGGATAGAAGGTCTTAGGGCCGAACCAGATACCTGACGCAGCAAAGGTAAGAACTACGCTGATGACGATGGACCACCAATTAATGCCTGAAAATGTCATAGCGCGATTCTAAACCAGAGCTGGTAGAGAATCTAGATGACTTTCGCCTGAAAAATAGCTTGCGTAGCCAGTTCAATTTATCGTTGGCCTTTAAACCGTGAAAGAACTCGTCTCAGCCCAATAGTGAGAAGTAGGGTAAAGAGCAGGCCACTCAAGATCCATGGAACAACTGCTGTATGAAGCGAGTACCAACTGGGTGAATGTGATGTTGATGTGGTCGCCGGTTTAACGGCCCCGCTCACCGGAATATACATCCGCACGCCAACGCGATTCACATTGACGATTCCACCAATCGAAGGCTTGCTCGCAATAGAGGCCCAAATAACACCGTATTGAGTACCAACGTGGACAAATTGCGGGACGGTAAAGGTCACTACTGCAGTGATGTGCCCATGCGCCGGGATCACTGCTGAAGCCGGCGATACCGTTACCCATGAACTTAATTCGTTCTGTACACCTGCTGATGTGATTGTGAAATTTCCATTTTTCATGGCAGCGGCACCTGGATAGATAATGGCGTGAAGTGTCTGGTTGGAAGTATTAGAAATCTCTACGGGTTGGGATACAACGCTTCCCGCGTTAAGCGGCTGAACAATGTAAGCACCGGAAAGAGGATTGGACTGAACAGATTGGGGTATCTGAACAATCCGAATCCCGATTCCACCAGTGTCAGTGGTCTGAAACATTAAACGACAGAGTGGGTGATAGTTCCGGTGTAGACGCCAACAGCCAGACCAGATGGCACTTGAACGATTACCTTGGGGGTCCAAGAGACCTGATTGCTATCAGGTGCAAGAGTTGCAGTTACGACAACGGTCTGGCCTGTGAGATCAGTTTGATTAGTTGCTGTGGCGGTAACCGTTCCTGTTTCAAGGAAGGCGCCTGCTTGGTATCCAATCAGACTTGCGGCAATTGTTGGCCCAGCGGCAGGAGTAAGTGCACTTGCGATTGCACTAACAACCCAACCATTTGAAGCAAGGATTCCGCGATTATCGGTAACCGTAACCATCCCCATCTCAATCGAGATAACGGACGGTGATGAGGCGTTTCCAAGATTCAAGGTGGTAGGGGCGGATATGGTCAAACTTCCGCCCGTGATAGTTAAAGTTAAATCTGTGATTTGCGCTGAATGTGCTGACTGGATTGCAATCGTTGGAGCGATTACTGAAATCAAGGCAGTATAGATAATGGTCTTTCTCATGTTTCTCATAACTACTTCGTTCTCTTAAAAGAGAGACCACAAGGCCAGCGAATTTGTTCAAGGCAACTCATTGTTGCGCGAACAATTCTCTTATTGGTCACATCGACCTAAAAACAATCTAGCACCCCTATCAACTGACATTCCCGCATTATTAGACATTCTTTAGTGATGAGTGGCAGCGGTAGGCTTGCACAACTGGTACTTTTGCAATGTAGGAAGTGTAATTCCTGTACTATGAAAAAATGAGAAGCAAAGCAGCGGTCACATTAATCCTGATTTTGGTCAGCTCCATGGGGGTTTCAAGTCAGAACGCTTTCGCAATGGGTTCTGGCAACAAGTATGTCGATGCTCAGACTGGGTTGAGTTATCAAATTCTTCAACCGACTTTTACCCAGGATTTAACCCTGCGCTCATTTAAATTACTTACCTGTGGGCCAAAGAATGAACAGTGGCTTGCTGCCATCTACGGTGAACAGCGATCTGTGCAATTTCTTGAAATGGATGCATCAGTTCAATGTTCAAATCCTGGAGTAGGAGTGAAAGTTGCGACTGCGACCATCAATGGGTCTAAGGCAACAATCGTCGCTTTCTGCGATCCGGCAAATGCGAAGCAGTGGAAGAACTGTAAGAGTTCAGATATACCTAATTATGGTGGCTACGCGATGTGGAAGACGAAGGCCACAAAGTCCCTACACGCAACATCGGTGGAGGTCCTCGTCTCTGGGGTTACCTATTCGAATCTGCTTAAGATGGCTCGTGGCCTAAAGCCGGTGATGTAGCCACAACCGTCAGAATCTAAGGCGGAAAAGCTCAGATTTCATATTTATCTGCGCGTGTCCTGCGAGAAAACGAAGTGAGACGCCATAATTGTGAACTTACCAGGAGGTTCACATGCGTAGATTTTTCGCTGGATTTAGTTCGATTCTCATTGCTCTCTCTGCAATGTCGGTAATTTCCTCACCCTCACACGCCTCAGCCGTGAGTACCTCCGTCATTACTTGTACGAATCTAGCTACGCATAACCAAGTTGTGCTTCGTCCTGGGCAATCCAATTGTTCCAAGGGCTTTGCTAAAGCTCTCTGGCATCTTCAGGATACCTCCGCGGGCGCTACACAAATTTCGAGTGCAACTTCTATCCAAATCTGCTCATCATCAAACCCTGATCACAAGTACCAAGTCATTCGTACGACCTGCCCCAAGTATGAGATTTCAAAGATTTATGTGAGAGCCCAATCCATTCCTCAAACCCCAAAAATTCTCTCTGCTGAATCTACGGGCGGGGATTCGATTAAACTTGTTCTTGATTCGGTGGAACCTTCAGAATCTCCTATCGCTTACTACTCGGTGGAAAACTCTGTCACAAAGAGCACAACCCAAGTCTTAGCAAATAATTCTGGAACTCTAGAAATCACTAGTCTTTCACTCGGGATCAGTTACCAATTTTCGATAACGGCAGGCAATGTAGATGGCCTCGCAAAGAATTCTTCGAAAAGTTTCCCAGTCTCTACCCGTCCGCTTAGCGAAGCAGATTTAATGGCCATTCATACAGGCATGGTTGGCCCTGGCGGCGGCACCGTGTTCTATTTCAGTGAAACTGGATTCCCATGTGGGCCAACTCTAGAAAATACTTGCCATTATCAAGAGTTCGCTCCAAATACTTGGAAATCAACGCCTCGCTATCCAATCCTTCATGCTGTGCGAGGTGTATATCTCGATCAGTCAGTCCCTGCATTCAACGGCTTCTATGCGACAAATGAATCTATAGGAGGTGGGTATCCGAATTCTCTCGCCTACATTGCTCAAAATGGCGATTGCGACAGTGTTGCTACCTGCGATTATGCATTTGGAACCGTTGCAAAGTACGTGGCTAACGGGTTCTCTGATTGGTATGTTCCGGATACGCTGGAAGCGCAGCAAATCTGTAAATTTGTAAATGGCCAACCATGGGTTTCTAATGCAACCGTCTGTTCAGATGCTGGGACACCCGATTCGGCTAAATTTGAACTTCGTGCCGGGTACCTGACCTCTAACCAAGAGAACAACTCCATGTATAAGTACTTCAATCTAGCAAATGGCCATTTTGCCGGAACTGGAAAGCCTGATCAGGCCTTCGTGATTCCAATTCGCTCATACTAAGAGCATCAGCCTGCGCAACAGACAGGTTGATAAGTAGGATGCGTAAATGAATGTGAACTCAGTCGGTCGCTCACTTGGAATTTTGCTCCTCGTCACAGGTACGGCACATTTCATTTTCCCTAAGCCACTGGATTCAATCGTGCCGCACTTTCTTCCAGGTGAGGCTCGCACCTGGACTTACCGCAGTGGAATAGCAGAACTCGTCATAGGGGCGGCGCTTCTTCTACCGCTCTCGATGAAAATCGGGGGTACATCCATCCGACTATTGGCGGCTTATTCTGCTTTGGCACTATTTCTCGCGGTCTATCCAGCCAATATCAAGATGGCGATTGATTGGAGTAGTCGATCACTTCCAAACCAACTGCTCGCATATGCACGATTGCCACTTCAATTCGGTCTCTTCTACTGGTGTTGGACTGTCATCAAGGCGCTTAAAAGGTAAATCAGGAGAACGGGTGGAGTTTGCTCGCGTACCCTTGGGGACGTGATAACCACTCCCTTGGTCAATGCGCTCGACATCATTGCCACTCTCGCCTTTGCGCTAGTTGGTGCTCGAGTCGCTGCCGCTAAAGGGTTGGATTATGCAGGAATCTTTCTCGTGGCTGCGATGGCATCTCTTACCGGCGGAACCTTTCGAAATATTTTCCTAGGCCAGCGACCACCTTGGATATTGCATGCTTGGCTCTTTGGCGCAGTAGTGCTTGCCGTTCTGGTCACGATTTCTGCGAAGATGGTGAAGCCGGTTGGTCGATTAATGCTTTCATTGGATACCTTAGGGCTCGCGGTTGCGACGGCGTCGAGTGCGAACTATGCAATATCACTCAAGGCGGGATTTATCGGTTCGCTTGTCCTGGCAGTGTTGGGCGCAGTCCTTGGTGGGCTACTTCGCGATATTTTCTGTCAGGTTGAACCCGTTCTATTGCATCGAGAAACAATTGGAACATCGTGTTTTGCTGGTGCACTTCTCTATGTCACTCTCAATTACTTCGATGTTACTAGCGCGGTTTCTGCGATATCTGCAGGGGTACTCGTAATCGCAGTTCGGGAACTCTCCATACATTTTGATTGGCATCTGCCTAAACTACGCTGACCATCTCTGTAGCTAGCGGGTTTTGCCTAATGCTTCACTCTGTTCAGGATCATCCATGATGCGGCGAACCTCTTGCGCGCATCGGCAAGAAACTCCGATCTTATGCGCCCACTTCATCGCCTCTTCATCGTTCGGCAGATCTAGAACGCAAAAGCCACCAATCCAAAGATTAGGTTGAGCTATAGGCCCATCAACAATCTCTCCCGTAAGTGCGACATGTCGTGGGGAGTAACCCTGAAAACCTCCGCCGTAAATCCAAATCCCGGCATCAATCGCTTCACGCATAACTGCATGGGAAGCCTCAGCAACTGCTGGGAAATCTTCGACCGGGAATTTCATATCGCCATCATTGAAGGAGATAAAGTAATGGGCCATGATCAAATTTTATTCAACTATTAGGCGCTTTATCCAGCAGCTTTGAGGTGTGCTGGCCGGATAAAACTTACTTCCGTTCGGAATTACGAGAGCTCTCTTGCTCTTCAAAATCCTCGATATTGAGGGGTAGTGAGCGTAGCTCGCCACGAGTCTTAACCCCCAGTGCTCTAAATATCTTGACTAATTCCTGACGAACGAGTGATTCGCTATACCCAATTGAGCGTGAGATCTCGAGATTAGTCTTGGACTCCCGCACCAATTCGAAAATAGCACGCTGGCGTTTGGAGAAAGTTGCGAGAATTGAGGAGATACCTGAACCATCGCCTTGTTCTCCTTTCGCCGGCAAATTTTTATGCGCGCGCTTTAAGTGAAGGGCGATAATATTCGTGACCGAAGAGATGAGACTTTGATTTTCTTCGGAGAGGTCTACATTGCGAGTAAAGAAGAGAACCATTCCGCCTGACCGACCAATAGGACCTGCTGCGAAATGCACCCAAGGTTCTTGCGGGGAAAGTGCTGCAGATTTCGCTTGAAGTTTCTCGAGATCGACTCCACTATTTTCTCGCAAGCCTTCTAGCGGACCAGAGACAGTGGCGCGATTTCGAACCGGGGCATTAAACGGATTCTCTGTTGCGAATGGGAATGGAGCGAGAGATTTGTAGTCAGGTGAAATCGCGCCAAAACCAGCGAGCATATGAACGCGACCAAAATCGTGAATTTCAGAGATGAGAAGCGCATTCGGCGATAGATGTGAGAAGGTTTCCAAAAATAGGAAACCACACAACTCTTCAGGAGTTGGTGAAGCATCGAGCAGATAGCTAAATAGTTGTGAGAGTTGTTCGCGATACATATGAGACCTCCAAGCCACTTAACTCACACACTATTCTCAGGTGCTGACAGTAACGACTTTGAATCTTCTCCCTTTGAATTCGTTCTATCTCGTGAAAGATAAAACAGACATGTCCGTTAGCAGATCTTTCGAAGGCGGTCATGAATGAACGGGCATCAGAATTCCTGCAAACGTTTGCACTACTTGCAGAAAAGAAAAAACCTAGTCGACGTTTAAGGAGATAGCCCCTCAAGATTGAGTTACAGCGATTCGTAGCTTTCTTCGCTGTTGAGTATTAGGTGTGAAAGCCCAAGAGACTTATCGTTTCAGATTACTCGATGGAATAAGGGGTATCGCTGCCTTAGCAGTTATGACTTTCCATCTCTGGCTCACTGGTAATAGTTTTCTGGGAACTAACATTCTTGTAGATCTCTTCTTCCTCCTCTCTGGCTTCGTTCTCGCACCACAATTACGTGTGAATTCCAAATCCTCT
>CAINVP010000047.1 GCA_903854185.1 uncultured Actinomycetes bacterium | reverse complement strand
GTAAGTTCATCACTCTGAGAAGATTGCAGAGCCTGCGCCGTGAAGTAACCAGCAGGACCAGCACCAACGATTGCTACCGTGTACTTTGGCAATTGCTCATCCGAATCTCTCAAGCGGCCCTCCAAGATCAGGCCTTATCGATATGGGCGAGTTTACCCGACCCACTTTCAGAGCGTAAAACGAGCCTCAACGGCTTGCGTTAGCGAAATTCATCAATCTGAGAGAGTGACTTATTTTCAAATATCTTCTCGATGCCATTGCGGCGAAGTGTTACTACGCCTTTACCAAAGACCGTTGCAGTGCCGTCATCAAGATTAAAGGCAATGCCGGTGTGTTCATCAATACCCAGTACAGCCGTGCCATCAAGTTGTTCTTCGAGGGCGCGCATACGCTTCTCGCCGATAAAGCAGAAGCGGGTATCGTGCGTGCCGCCCTGAGTGTTGTTGTAATGCGCCACAACTGTTGCATCGATACCGGTTGCTGGACCGAGTAGATCAAGCCCGGGTAGCCAATGTGGTTCACTGCCCACCTTGTACATCTCGTATACCGGCATGACCTTAGAGCCTAAAGACATTCCAGCCGCTGATGCCATAACGACAACACCGCGCTCTAAGACTGAGAGAAGCGCATCACGCATTCCAGTGGCTTGCCACACTTTGAGTGCGTAGGTGGGACTTCCTGGACCAGAGAAGACCCAATCCGCACCAGCAACAATTTCCGTTGCGCTCTCATGAATATTGCGGGCATGGATATCCTGGGCAGGGAATTGAACATTCTTTTCAAAGTAACCAAGGATGCGAGCGGTCAGCTCATCCGCATTCTCTTGAAATCCATATGGAGTATCTAGATTTACGCGGACCGCATCTTTGCGGAGGGTTTTGATGGCGTTCTGATGAGGAGTCACCATGACGGGACTATTTTCTCCAGAACCCATCAAGATTAGCTGACGAGTCATTGGAGTAATCTACAGGCAAAGGCATAGTTTCAAACTCCGCTCAACTACTCTTCTCATATGCGCCGTTTCATAAAGAGAGTCTTCGGGCGAATCGGGCGAGACGGTAGAAACGCTATCTATTACGCGCAGGATCAGGGCAACAAGGTGATGGTTGCACTTCACCTCAAGAGCGCCAGCCCGTTCTTAGTAATACCTGACCGTGCTGCATTTAGCGCGCTAATTCCGCGGTCAAGTGATGGCTTGATTCTAGAAATTGGCCCGCTTGATAGGCCAACTGTCTCCGGCTCGGACGTCCGTTACTTTGATATCTGCCCGACCGAAGAGTTGCGCAAAAAAGCGGAGATGAATGGGCTGGACCAGCTGGGAGTTCCGAAAATTGATTATTGGGAGGCCAACGGGGATCTCGGGGTAATCACAGAGAAATTTGCTTCGGTGGTGAGTTCACATTGCATTGAGCACCAACCAGATTTAGTTCGCCACCTTCAGAAGGTTGAACGTCTGCTCTTAGATGATGGTCGATACTTTCTGGTTATTCCTGATAAACGATATTGCTTCGATCATTATTTACCTGAATCTCGACTCTCCGAAGTTGTGCGCGCCTTCGATGAAGAACGACATACCCCAAACCTCTACAGCGTCTTAGAGCATCGCGCACTTGTTACCGGAAATGACCCGGCGCATCACTGGAGAGGTGAGCACGGCCTTCGTTATAGCGAGTTAAAGAGCAGGTGGCAGAGCGCAGCGGAAGAGTATGCCAACGCTCACGGAGCTTATATTGATGTCCATATTTGGCAGTTCACGCCAGAGAGCTTTGTTGCGATGGTTGAAGGACTCTTTCAGCTCGGACTCATTAACTTCACTGTGGAGAAGATATTTAGCACTCCTAGAAATCAATTGG
>CAINVP010000046.1 GCA_903854185.1 uncultured Actinomycetes bacterium | reverse complement strand
GTGGATACCTCCATCACTCTCACAGGTTCTGATTTAGAGACCTCCACTAAAGCCATCCTGAAAGCGGATATCGCTGTTAAAGGAAAAGTTCTCGTTCCAGGACGCCTCCTCGCTGAAATTGCTCGCGCCCTTCCCAATAAACCAATTACTTTTACCTTGGATGGTAATCGCGTTCTTGTGACTGCCGGTGCATCAAAGTTCACACTACCCACTCTTGCAACAACAGAGTACCCATCACTACCGACCATTCCAGAAACAGTTGGTGTAGTTGATAGCGATGCATTCTCAACCGCAGTGAGCCAAGTTGCCTTTGCGGCCGCTCGCGATGAAACAATCATTCGATTTACCGGCGTGCATATGGAGCTCACTGGCAACACTATGACGCTCGCGGCAACCGATAAATATCGAATCGCGGTCAAAGAGATTGCTTGGCAATCTAAGAATGAGATTGATACCAGTATTCTGCTGCGCGCTCGAACTCTCTCGGAAGCAGTTAAGTCTCTAACATCTGCTCCTCATATCGCATTCGCACTCACCCAAGGAACATCAGTTGATCGGTTAGTTGGATTTGTCTCCGACTTAAAAACAATGACAACGCGAACCCTTACCGAAGAGTTCTCTGCTTACAAGAAGCTCTTTGAGTTTGATCCTGCTGCAACAATCACAATCGAGGTGGATGTGCTACTCAACGCTGTAAAACGCGTAGCGCTCGTAACCGATAAGACTGTTCCCCTTCGTCTTAACTTCACCGAAGGAATTTTGAGACTTGAAGCAGGTGCTGATCAAGATGCACAGGCAACTGAAGAACTTGAGATTGAGTACATCGGCGATCCAATCTCTGTTGGTTTCAACCCGGTCTACCTTGCTGAAGGCCTCCAAGCGCTTGGGCATAAATTCGCCGAAATCCGCTTCTTCCCAGAGGCGCAGAACCCACAGACTGCAGATGCGCGCAAGCAAGTAATTTTGATTGGTAAAGAGAAGGCTGATGGTGAAGTAGATAAGAGCTACAAATATGCCATCATGCCAATGCGTTACAACTCTTAACTTCGGTTCGCTATGCAGATTACCCAGTTGGCACTTTCCAACTACCGCTCCTATAGCGAGTTGGATATTAAGCTCCAACCAGGAATCAACATATTCATCGGAAAGAACGGTGAAGGTAAGACCAATATTGTTGAGTCAATACTCTATTTGACCTACCTCTCATCCCACCGCACTTCGTCAGATGCCCCACTAGTGCAACTTGGAAACACCAGCGCTTATGTGCGAGCACATGTAGATAATGGCGAACGAGATATCTTTGTTGAGTTAGAGATTAACGCCGAGAAGGCTAATCGTGCCCGAATCAATCAGAACACAACCCGAAGCCAACGCGAAATTCTTGGAATCATCCAAGCAATCTATTTTTCTCCTGAAGATTTAGATTTAGTCCGCGGTGATCCGGCAATCCGAAGAAGATTTATAGATCAACTTCTCGTTCTTCGATACCCACGATTAGCTGGAGTTATGAGTGATTATGACCGCGCGGTAAAGCAACGCAACGCACTCTTAAAGAACCGATCAAACCCACAGAGTATTCAGCCATGGAATCAACATGTTGCAACTTTTGGTGGCGAGATTATCGCAGCACGATTAGCTCTACTTTCGGAGTTCGAACCAACTTTTACTGAAGTTTATAAAGAAATTTCGCCAGAGAAGAAGGCTTACATCACCTACAAGTGCAGTATTGAAGGTCCCACAACGAACCCGGCAGAGAACGGCGAAAAGATTCTCGCCGAGATGGGTCGGGTGTACTCAAATGAAATGGATCGCGGTGTAACACTCGTTGGGCCACACCGAGATGATTTGCTATTGATGTTAGGTGATCATTTTGTGAAGGGCTATGCCTCCCACGGTGAATCTTGGTCAGTCGCCCTCTCGTTGAAATTGGCCAGCTACCAACTTCTTCAGAATGAAGGCGCTAAACCAATCCTCATCCTTGACGATGTCTTCTCTGAGCTAGATGAAGATAGACGCTTGAAACTTATAGCGTTAGCAAATAGCGCCGAACAAACTCTTATCACCGTCGCGGTTCAGTCGGATCTTCCGACCGAATTAACCGGCCATACCTTTGGTGTGAAATCAGGCTCCGCAAAGGTCATTGCATGAAGCGAGATTTAGCGCGGGAGATGTATAAACAATGGCGAACACAATTTCGCCGAGAAGTTCGAGAACGACGTGATGAGAGTCGAACTCGCAACGAAGATCCGCTGGCACTAACAAATATTTTGAAGGAGTTCGTTGATCTGCGCGACTGGCAGAAAGGTTTAGCCGAAGGAACGCTCTTTACTGAATGGTCGAGCATTGTCGGTGGAGATATTTCTGCTAACGCCACACCGGTCTCACTTGTAGATGGCCGGCTCACAATCCAAACCCGATCCACGGCGTGGGCGACCCAACTCAACCTCATCAAAGGTGATCTTTTGGCTCAAGTCAGTAGTAGCGCCCCCGGCGCGCTAGTGGAGGAGATTGTCGTCATTGGTCCCCACGCCCCTAGTTGGAAGAGAGGCCTGCGGACTATCCGTGGGGCGCAAGGCCCCCGTGATACCTACGGTTAATAGCTCACCCACCCCTCATTTCTGCTGGTTTGTACTAGTGACCCTCAACCGTCTCGAGATATCGCCCGAGATACCCTTCCTAGCCCCTTTTTCGTTGGCTCTCCCTCTCTTTACTCGCTAGGATTAGGGTAAGAATTTTGCGAAATTGAGCGAGGATCGCCTCTCAGGGATTTTCTTCACAATCCGCACCAGATCGTAAGGAGCCCGAGTGACCGAGCAGGCCTACGACGCTAGTGCCATCACCGTCCTTGAAGGACTCGATGCCGTCCGTAAGCGCCCCGGTATGTATATCGGCTCAACCGGTGAACGCGGCCTCCACCACCTCGTCTACGAGGTCGTCGACAACTCTGTTGATGAGGCGCTCGCCGGCTACTGCTCTGAAATTAACATCACCCTGCTTGCAAATGGTGGCGTCCAAGTTATTGATAATGGTCGCGGCATCCCAGTTGATATTCATCCAGTTGAGAAGAAGCCCGCACTTGAAATTGTTTTCACCGTTCTTCATGCTGGAGGAAAGTTTGGCGGCGGCGGATATTCAGTATCTGGCGGCCTGCACGGCGTAGGAGCTTCAGTCGTAAATGCACTGAGCACTGATCTTAAAGTACAAGTTCAGCGCGATGGATTTTATTGGCATCAAGAATACAAACTGGGTGTTCCGCAGAGTGAAGTGTATAAAGGCGAAAAGACAACAGGCAACGGAACGCAAGTTACCTTCTGGCCATCAGCTGAAATCTTTGAAACCACCGACTTCTCCTTTGAAACTCTCTCAACCCGATTTCGTGAAATGGCCTTCCTTAATAAAGGCCTTGCACTCACACTTACTGATGAGCGCGATGGACATGTCGATGAAACTGGAAATCCAATCCATGTGCGATACCACTACGAAGGCGGAATTGTAGATTTCGTGCGCCACCTCAATCAGACAAAGGGTGAGCACCATAAATCCATCATCTCCTTTGAATCTCATGACGATAAGTTGAAGATGTCCCTCGAAATTGCAATGCAATGGAATACAACCTTTACCGAATCTGTATATACCTTCGCTAATACCATTAACACCCAAGAGGGTGGAACCCATGAAGAAGGATTCAGAACAGCACTCACCTCGATTGTAAATAAATTTGGTGAAGAGTGGGGATTTATTCGCAAGAAGGAAGATCGCCTCACTGGTGATGATGTTCGCGAAGGTCTCACAGCAATTGTCTCCATCAAAATTGGCGAACCTCAATTTGAAGGACAGACAAAGACAAAACTTGGAAACACAGAAGCAAAATCATTTACTCAAAAGGCAATGAATGAAGATCTGACTGCGTGGTTTGAGAAGAATCCAACCGAAGGTAAAGAAATCGTTCGCAAGAGTATTGACGCCGCATCTGCGCGCGTTGCTGCTCGAAAGGCGCGCGATCTCTCACGCAGTCGTAAGGGACTTCTTGAAGGCCGTGGTATGCCAGGAAAGTTGGCAGATTGTCAGTGGACTGATCCAGAGAAGTGTGAACTTTATATTGTTGAGGGCGACTCGGCGGGTGGTTCAACAAAGGGTGGTCGTGACTCGCGCTATCAAGCAGTGCTTCCTATTCGCGGAAAGATCCTCAATGTTGAGAAGGCACGCATCGATAGAGTCCTTCAAAATAATGAAGTCCAGGCGCTTATTACAGCGCTAGGTACTGGTATTCATGATGAGTTCGATCTTGCAAAGTTGCGCTACCACAAGATTATTTTGATGGCAGATGCTGATGTCGACGGCCAACATATCCGTACCTTGCTCCTCACCCTTCTCTTCCGTTTTATGCGTCCACTTATTGAGAATGGTTTTATTTATATCGCACAGCCACCTCTCTATAAGTTGAAGTGGGGCGGTAAAGAGCCAGTGCAATATGCCTTCTC
>CAINVP010000045.1 GCA_903854185.1 uncultured Actinomycetes bacterium | reverse complement strand
TCACCATCTGCATCGACAAGATCAGTACCTTGAATGAGAAGACCACCTGAAATTGGTCGCAACTCTTCACGCGCAATGGTGTAACCATCAATCGTGAGAAGTCGAATCGATGGCTTCTTGCTTAATATCTCAATTGCTTCCGAAGTAAATGATGGCGCGATAACAACCTCAGTAAATATCTCACTGACATTCTTCGCCATCTCAGTTGTTACTTCACGGTTCGCCGCAATCACTCCCCCAAAAGCAGATACTGGGTCGCAGGCATGTGCCTTGAGATGAGCTGTTGTAATGTCGGCGGCAATAGCGATTCCACAAGGGTTCGCATGTTTGATAATTGCCACGCATGGATCCTGATGATCGTAAGCGGCTCGGAGTGCAGCATCGGCATCGGTGTAATTATTAAATGACATCTCTTTGCCGTGAAGCTGTTTGGCCTGTGCGATTCCAGCACTACCACTCTCACCATAGACAGATGCACTCTGATGTGGGTTCTCGCCATAGCGAAGTCCCGCGATACGGCGCCAGACCTTTGCCCGCCAATCATCCGCACGATCAATACGAGTACCAAGCCAGGTCGCGATCGTCATGTCATATTCAGCAGTAGCACGGAAGGTCTCCATCGCGAGTTCAATACGCTCGTCAAGAGTAAATCCACCGGCAGCAAGCGCTGAATGCACGCGCGCATATTGGGAGGGATCGGAGACCACTGCAACAGAACCATGGTTTTTAGCTGCTCCGCGAAGCATGCTTGGGCCACCAATATCGATCTGCTCAATGCACTCGGCGAAATCATCAGTTGATGCGATTGTCTGACTAAATGGATAGAGGTTGACGACGATGAGATCAAATGGCGCAATATCGTGGGAAGAAATCGCGGCGAGGTGCTCAGGATTATTTTGATCAGCGAGAATTCCACCATGAATGCGTGGATGGAGAGTCTTCACGCGACCACCCATCATCTCTGGGAACCCGGTGTAATCCTCGACTGCCGTGACAGCAATTCCAGCGGATGCGAGAGTCTTTGCGGTAGATCCCGTTGAGAGAATTTCAACGCCGGCAGCTTGAAGCGCTGAACCAAGTTCTAGCAGGCCGCTCTTGTCATAGACACTCAGAAGTGCGCGACGGATACTTTTTCTCTGACTCATTGCGTTAGGGCTCCATCGATCCAATGGGTGAGGGTCTCAACAATGAGATTTCGTTCAGCAATCTTAATGCGTTCGTGGAGTGATTCTTCCGTATCGCCCGGTTCGATCGCCACTGTGCGTTGGGCGATTATCGGCCCAGTATCTACTCCAGCATCAACCCAGTGGACAGTTGTTCCTGTCTCTACGGCACCCGCGGCTAGGGCATCTCGAACTGCGTGAGCACCTGGGAAGAGCGGGAGTAGTGCTGGGTGGGTATTCATAACCTGAAAGTGCGCCACATAATCTGGAGCGAGAACTCGCATAAAGCCAACGCTCACCACGAGATCTGGGTGTAGGGACTCTGTAACTTTAAAGATCTCGCTATTCCACTCCGCCCGATCTGCCTTCATTGGAAGATAGAAATCTTTTACACCAAAGTTACGCGCCCGCTCCAGAGCAAGCGAATCTTTATCTGAGATCAGACCGACAAACTCTGCACGCCCAGAGAGACCAGCATCGAAGATCGCCTGGGCTAGCGAACCGGAGCCAGATGCAAGGAGAAGAATCTTCTTAGCCACGGGAACGGACCCGCTTTACCAACGCAGGTAGATAGACCGTGAAGAGAAGTGCTACTGCTGATGCAGCTACGAAGTAGGCGCTCACTCGCCACCACGTGACTCCCACATTCGCAAGTGCTGAAGTGAGAAGTTCACCAGAGGAGAGATAGGCAATAACTGTGACAATAAGTAAGACAAGAAGAGCGGTTCGCAGCGCAAAGAATTGGCGTGATTTAAATAATGAGTTCTCACGGATGATCGGCAGAATCATGATGAGTACTAATAAGGCGAGTCCGATTAATCCGAACTGAAGAAGTGGATGTCTACCGGTCGGCAACGCTGCAAAGATTGGAATTGCCGGAATTCCGTGGACGGTAAAGGTGGTTGCGCTAACAGAAGTGCCACTTCCAAGTTTGAAGCCGATTCCCAGAAGGTAAGCCAAACCAACAAAGGCAGCATTGGGAATATAGAGAATCTGGATAAGCAAGAAGAGAAGGCCGCCAATTATTCCTGGCGCAATGACAACGCCAAGATCGTGAAGAACACTCCAATGTGCCGCTAACGAGAGGCCGAGTGCGATTGCGGCAGCGCCCCAAAAGAAGATCAAGGTATGGAAAGCGAAACGAAGATAGCGATTCTCCGCTGCTTTGAAATCATAGGTAGCGATGTAAGAAATCGGAAAGGTGAAGAGTGGAACGAGATACCAGATTGGCTTTATGCCAGAGCTCGTGGAGATGAGAGCGAGGATTGTTGCAATGAGCGTGTAGGCCAAGGCGAAGAAGAAACGTGCTCCTTCAATCTTCGGTAAGGCATCTTTTACTTTTGGAAAACTTTTACGGATCGCCCAAATCGGAAAGATCAGAGCGCCCATCGGAAGAAGTGTGAGCGCACCAGGAAGGTGGCTTGCGGCGATATTGAGATGAAAGGGAATGAGGTGTGCGCCGAGCCAGATCCATACAGATGCTCGAATCGGGTCGGTGGTGTTGCCAGATTGACTGCCGGCCGTAGCCCAGGCAAAGAGCGAAATAAAACTAGCGGGAAATAGCGTGAGTGCGACGCTCCGCGCGGCCTGCTGTATCGAGACCGCGAGGATTCGTCCAAACATCAATAACTCTTATTAACCGAGCAACTTGCGCATGAGGGCTGCTGTCTCGCTCGGTGTCTTACCGACCGCAACTCCAGCTGCTTCG
>CAINVP010000044.1 GCA_903854185.1 uncultured Actinomycetes bacterium | reverse complement strand
TGTTAGAGCAGCATCAGCCTTGTCGCCAGCGTCCATTGCAGCCTGCTGTGCAGCATCTGCAGAGTCCATTGCGTTTGTTGCAGCATCAGTTGCAGCGTTAGCAGCATCTGTTGCCTCAGCAGCAGCATCAGCAGCAGCGTTAGCAGCATCAACAGCAACGTTTGTTACTGTGAATGTTGCAGGTGTTACTGCGATTGTTGTTGCAGAAGATGTACCTGTGATTGTGACTGTTCCATCTGACAATGGAGCGTTGAATGCAACTGTTGCTGTTCCAGCGTTACCAACTGTGACGTTAGTTGTTGGAAGAACACCTGTTGTAAGCACTAGTGATGATGTAGCTGCACCTGTAAGAACTGCATATGTTCCTGCAGGAAGTGGGCCAGCAGCGTCAGCAACTGTGATTGTCAATGTACCAGCAGCACCTGCAGCGTAGTTAGCAGAATCTGTGCTGAAGACGACAGATGTTGGAACACCTGAAGATGCACGGACTGCAACTGGAGCAGCTGAAAGTGTGTTTGTTGAATCAACAACTGTGATGTTTGCTGATCCAGCTGTTGCACCTGCTGTGAGCTGGTAGCAAGCAACTGTTGAAGAGCAACCTTCAGCTGTTGTTGTTGTATCGCGTGCACCAAGTGATGTTGTGATTGATGATGTCGCTGATGATGTGATTGAGAGTGTTCCGAAACCGGCTGCAGGAACTGCAACACCGTTTACGTCAACTGCTGAAACCATGATCACGTTTGTTGGTGATGTGCTTACTGTGATTGCTGGCTTTGCAACTGTAACTGTGTACGCAACTGGTGTTCCGTAGAATGTTACAGACTGTGTACCGAGAAGAGTTGTACCTGCGTAGATTGAGATAACGCCGGTTCCAGCTGTTCCGTCAGCGAATGCATAGATTGTTGCTGAGTTTGTGCTTGATACTGAAAGAACGCGTGCTGAAGCAGCATAGCTGGGTGAGAGCGCGATAAGTCCAGGACCTGAGATTGTTGCTGAGATTGTTACAGCATCAGCGTTTGTTGTTGAGTTCTGAGCTACAACTGCAACGTTTCCGCCAGCTGTTCCAGCTGCCTTAGCAGCAGAAAGTGAAGCAGATGAAGGTGTAAGTGTTGATGAAGCAGCTGTGATTGCAGCCTTAGCAGCAACAGTTACTGTCCATGTGACGTATGCATTGTTAACACCGTTAGCTGAAGCCAACTTGATGACGTATGTACCTGAAACGTCAGGTGTGAATGATGCTGTGATGCTTGAAGTGAAACGACCAGCACCTGTAGCTGTCAATGTTGTACCTGAAACGTATGTGTTGTTTACGTTTGTTGAACCAACAGTCTTAGCGAAAGTAACAGGGTTACCAGCTGAGGTGATTGGTGATGAGAAGATTGTGCCTGAAATTGTGAGTGCATCTGCACCAGCTGCAATAGCTGAAGCTGTGAGATCTACTGTTGAAGCAACGCCAACTGTTGTTGATGTTGAAGCAACTGCAGCTGAACCAGCTGTGAAGCTATCTGATGTAACTACAGTTGCGTGTGATGCGACAGCTGTTACGCCACCGAATGACACTGCTGCAGCCACAACAAGCGCTACGCGCTTAAATGTTGTCTTTGTAGACATTGTGTTCCTTTCAAGAACAGTCGAAATAAGGAATTTCCCCATCTCGGCTTGAAGAGAGAAGACCCTCTTCGCGAGATGTGACGCACGTGCTGACACATCTCTATTCCACTGCAATATCCGGATCGCAGTGGAAACCTGGTTTGTGGAGTGAGACATTAGTTCGCTCCGGTGTTTGAAACGGTTGAGCTGGTTGCAACCTGAACGGCTTGGGCGAGGACTTGCGTCTTGCCGGCGTTGAGGAGCAGTCGGGTGGTGACAGAAGTAGGTGCCTTGGACACGTCTAGACCTCTACTTACGGGGATAAGCATACCGACATCAGATACAGAATCGATGATCATCGTGCTTGTCACGAGGTAGTTACCGTCGGGTAAGCGGGTGATATCGGTGCTTGTAGCTGAAACTTTGAGTGGGACCCAGCCATGATTCATCGAGACCGATGGGTTCACGCTGTAGGTCGTGCCATCTCCTGTGACGGAGATAACTTGGTCAAGAAGGACGTTAACTGCGTTGGCATCAAAGCTCATTGCTGGTGCGCGGAGCTCTGTTCCATCATCAGTCAAGAGAGGTGTTGGCTTACCCACGATCAGCTTGCCAGAGTGGCCGGCAAGATCTGAGACCGTGAATCCTGATGGAATGCCGTCGCTATTAAGTCCAGCGAAGTTCAACTTTGCAACCTTTGCATCGGTAGATGCAGACTGCTGTGCCACCTTAGTTGCGGCTGAGGCTGCAGTTGAGGCAGAGACTGATGGTGATGCAGATGGGGCGCTTGAGGCGCTATCTGGTGTACCAACGACTGGGGTGTTCACTGATGATTGAGTAGATGGTGCAATCGTCTTTCCAGCGAAGGTATGGAAACCAAGGAAGGTAGCCATCACCAAGATAAGTGCCATCGCTGCCTTGCCAGATTTCTTAGCAAGTTCGGCGGCCTTCTTATAAGAGCTAGAGAGGGCATCAAGGGCGGTTGCGCCGGTCTCTTCATCGATAACCCACTCGGTGAGAACGCGGACGAAGGAGGCGCGAGCCCGGGTAACAACGTGGCGAACATTCGCTGGCGTCGTACCAAGTTCTGCCGCGATCTCTTCGGTGGTGCGACCCTCCATCTCCCACATAACGAGCGCGGTGCGCTGGTCATTGGAGAGGCGGGATAGAGCTTCACGGATAATGGAGGCATCTTCTGCAGCAACGAGGTTCGCATCAAATCCAACGTGGGACTCGGCAGAGATTTCAGCGAGGCGCTCTTGTGAGGTCTCGCTATCGATCGCAACCAAGTTAGGGCGTGAGCCGGTGGCGCGGATCTGGTTAAGGCAGAGGTTGTTGACTGTGGTGCGAAGGTAAGCGAGCGCACGGTCGCGGCTATCGAGCTCTGGCGCTGCCAGGATGAACTTGAGGAAGGCCTCTTGGACGATTTCAGAGGCATCGGCATCAGAGCGAAGAATGCGACGAGCCTGAGCGGTGAGGGATGAGCGCTGTTCAGCGTAAAGGGCGGAGAGATCGGCGATAGACCACTCGGAGACGGGCGCAGTTGCCGCCGTCTCTGGTGCCTGTCGCTTACGAAGTGCCATTCTCTAATCCGCCTAAGTACTCGAGTCTCTTAATCGGGGTACGTCTACCTCGACCGGGTAAAAATTGCTCCTACATATGTATAGACACGGCTGTAACCCAAATGTTGCCCCCAGATAGGAAAATTTCCAACTATTTTTCCGCCGCCCCGAGCGTGGGCCTGAAATCTCTCGGGAAAGACCCAGATTCAGGGCTGGCTACCGGGCTTATTGCTAATCAGGGAAAACCCTCGAGCCAGGCTCACCCCTCTCATCAGCGGATTAAACTCCTCCGTATCTTGATCCCCCCCAACCACAAGCCTGATTAACCACTGGAGCACCCATGACGACGTCAGCCCCATCTCGCACCCTCCGCGCAACCATGGCGATTGTTGCCCTCTCCGCCACGCTGGCCGGCTCGAGTCTGAGTTCAGTCGCCCATGCGGATGCGCCAACACTGCTCATCAATATTGATCCAGGCGATCTCGCGAGTTACAACCCTGCGAACTCGCTCTCAGATGTCACAAATCTGGCTGATAACCAAGTGGGCGCGAAAGATTCATCCATCACATACAACAGCGACTTCGGTGGTTACTTCTCATTCCCAGGTCAGTACAACAACGAGATTGACTTTGGCGCAACGGATTTCGGTAACGCATTCACTGTCGAGGCTTGGGTCCGACCAAAGGATCAAGTTGCTGACCTTGGCGATGGCAATATCAACACCATCCTTTCAAACACTTATGCAAATTTGAATTCCCCAGGATTTAAAGTGGAGTGGAATAGCTGGTTGTCACAAGATCGCAGAATTCTTATCGAGGCTGGCAATGGCGGCACTTATGGTGACGCATCTGCAGGTAGCACCGTTTACACAAACGAGAATCAAGTAACAACGGCTGAGTGGCAACATCTTGTTTATGCATTCGACAATGTTGCTCACACTGTAACGCTCTATCGGAATGGAAACCGTCTCTGCACTACTGGTACACCTGTTGATGCGATTCCTACAAATAATCCTTGGGCAATTGGAACCATGATCGGTGGCTCTTACCCAATGTATGGCGATCTTGGAACGCTCAAGATGTACAACGCCGTTCTCTCGGATTCACAAGTGAACTCTGATTTCAATAATTCACGTACTCGTTATGGCGTTGCAGCAACAACGCTCAGCGCAGCTCCACTCAACATTCATGTACCAGTAATCACTGGTACTCCAGATGTAGGAACAACACTCTCTGGCGATAATGGTTCGTGGAATAATTGTGTTGATACATATTCTTACGAATGGGCGCGCAGCACAACTGAGTTCGGCACTTACACCACTATTGATAGCGCAACCGCATCAACATATACCGTTACAGATTCCGATGTAAACAAGTGGCTTCGTTATTCGGTTACGGCGCATAACAACGATGGCTACTCAAGTGCTCCTGCTTACTTCTTCGTACAATCACTCACACCTCCTGTTCCGCCAGCGCCATCGATTGCAATCGCCGAACCAGCACAAATCGCAGCGATAAAGAATCAGGCAATCACCACTTCCTACAATCTCTCAAACACTGGTGGAACTATTGATAGCTACACAGTCTCACCAGAGCTACCTGCAGGACTAACTCTTGATGCCAATGGATATGTAGTTGGTACTCCAACCGCGATTAGCGAGACGCAGACCTATACCTTGGTTGCTCATGGTCAAGGTGGGGATTCAAGTGCGACTTTCCAATTGGGTGTGACACAAATTCCAACTCAACCAACTCCGCCGATTCCCTCCTATCGAGAGTCGATTCAGAGCTTCACAACTCCTGCACAGACTCTCTTCTTCGCGACTAGCACAGCCGTAAATGCCACGGCCTACACGCTCTCATCTGATGCACCAACCTGGTTATCGATTAACTCGAGCTCAGGGGCGTTGACAGGTACTCCACCATCGGGTGGAACCTTTGAGTTCATTGTCACCGCGACTAATGGTGCTTATAGCGCTTCGCAGAAGATCGTTATCACGGTGAAGCCAGTGGTTGCTCCAGTGAAACCAGCGCCAGCGCCAGTAACCGTTCTTCCAAATCCAAAGCCTGATCTTCTACCCTCAGGCTCACTTCCAAATTTACCTACAGTGCGAATTGATGGAGTGACTCAACCTTCAACAATTTCCGCTTCCCTTGGAGACCAACAACTCTCATTGACCTCTAGTGGGTTCCAGTTGGTTGCGAAGAACACCACAGTGGAGAAGCCTGCGATAGCCATCACTCCTCTTTCAAATGGCTGGGCGTCACCGTTCGGAACTGTTGGGAATTCGGTGAGCGCAGTAGTTACCTCTCCAACTCTTCCTTCGAACACACCGATTTCGTTGGTCATTGGTTCTACTCCGACCGAAATTGCCTCAGGTTTCTTTGTAGAAGGTAGCGCCACACTCTCCGGACTTCTGCCGCTCGATTTAGAACCTGGAGATCATGCGCTCCAAGCCATTACCTACACCGCCGATGGACGAATCATCTCGTTCACAATTCCATTCATCATCAAGGCAGCTCCTCAGACCGTTACACCTGGCCAAAGTTCAGCTGGTTCTGAGACAACAGCGCCTCCGGTTCCAACCATCATCACAACGCCAAAGTCTGGAACCATCAACTTCGCCTTCGCTTCAAGTGCACTCACATCCAGCGATCTTGCTCTTGTAAAGTCGCTGAAGTTGAAGAAGGGCGCAAAGGTGATAGTCAACGGTTACGCCCAAGCGAGCGCAGGTGAGGATGACCTCCGTATCTCACTCGACCGTGCCATCGAGGTCCGTAAGGCGATTCAGAAGTACTACCCAACTGTGGAGGTAACCGTCTTCGGTTTAGGCACCAAGAAGAACGCCGCCTGCGCCTCTGCCAAGAATCGTTGTGCGGTGGTAATTATCAAGAAGTAGTCCTGTGCATAACCATCAGCCCACCGAGGTGAGTTCACTACGGTGGGCTGATGGCTTTTCAGTTACTCATCTTTCTAGTCTTTCTAGGCCTCGGCCTGCCCATCGCGTGGATTGATCTCCGAAGCCACAGAATCCCCAATCGCCTCAACGCCGCGCTCCTCGCCGGACTGATAGGCGCCTCAATTCTCTCCAGCCAGCCCCTTATGGCCCCCGCTCTGGTTGCCCTCGAACTCACTGGGCTTCTAGCGCTCCTCCGCCTGCTCTCCAGGGGCGGAATTGGCATGGGCGACCTCAAGTTAGCCCCCTCGATCGGCTGGATCTCCTTCCGAGCGCCCCTCACGGTGACGCTGGCCACCGCCGGCATCTCTGCTCTCCTTCTGGGTCGCCTCTGTGGGCTGCGGGGCGGGCGAACCCCATTCGCGCCATTCTTGGTTTTCGCGGGAGTTATTGGTTTTCTGGTCTAGACCCGTGGATATAGGCCTTAACTCGATATCGGCCATTTTCAGCCCAACCAGGGGGAAAGTGAATTTTTGTATAACTAAATAGTTATCTCGGGAGTGTTGTTCATTCGGGCTATCCACCCTAGGTTAAGCCCATTCCAGAAGCCTGGAATGGAAGGGCTACCCGAGAGATCGGATCGCCCCGAAAGCTGAAGAGAATAGGAAGAACATGTCAGAAATTTTTGAAGATGGCATTTCTCGCCGTTCCGTAATCAAGGGCTCAATCGCTGGTGCAGGTGCACTTGCAGTTGGTGGAGTCGTTGGCGGAGCAACAGAGGCAGAAGCTGCTACACGCGCAAAGACAGTATCGCTCGGATCGAACCAATCTGATCCAGCTGCTGTAAAGAATGACAACGCCTGGCTTGCAGCTGCAAAGACAGCTGGATTTAACATCAAGCTCAACCGCGTTGATCACAACACCTTCCAGAACCAGATCAACCAGTACCTTCAGGGAACACCTGACAACGTATTCAACTGGTTCGCTGGTTACCGCATGCAGTTCTTCGCTGCTAAGGGCCTCGTTACATCAATCAACGACGTCTGGTCAAAGATTGGTTCACAGTTCACAGCTGGTTACAAGAACGCTTCAAAGGGTCTCGATGGAAAGTACTACTTCGTTCCAACCGGTTGGTACCCATGGGCTGTTCTCTACCGCAAGTCAGTTTTCGCTGATGCTGGTGTAGATGCATCGAAGATTGTTACCTGGGCTGATTTCATTGCAGCTTGTAAGGTCTTCCAAGCTAAGGGCCTCACACCAATCGCATTTGGTGACAAGGGTGGCTGGGAAGCAATGGGAACATTCGACTTCATCAACTTCCGCACCAACGGCTTCAAGTTCCACATGGACCTCACAGCAGGTCGCGTAAAGTGGACAGATCCACGCGTTCAGAAGACATTCAACAACTGGAAGTCAATCTTCCCTTACCAGTCAAAGAATGCTTTGGATATGAACTGGGATGATGCAACAGCACTCTTGATCAACAAGAAGGCTGCTATGCAGGTTATGGGCGCATTCGCTGCCGGTAACTTCAAGGATCCAGCAGATCTTGCTGACCTCGCACTATTCCCATTCCCACAGATTGATCCAGCTTATGGCCGTGAGGCAGTAGAAGCTCCAATCGATGGTTACCTCCTTTCAAACTCAGCTTCGAAGAATGCATCTGCTTCAAAGGCACTTGCTGCATTCATCGGCTCAACAGCTTATGCATCAGCGATTGCAGCAGTTGCTCCAGCAGCACTGTTCGCAAACAGCAACATGCCAAAGCCAACTAACGCCTTCGCAAAGCAGCAGGTTGAACTCGTTCAGAGCTGTAAGTACATCGCTCAGTTCTTCGATCGTGATTCACGTCCTGACTTCGCATCACCAATCTTCGCAAATGCGCTCCAGAAGTTCATTGCTGGCGGAGATTCAGTAGCGATTGCTAAGGATCTACAAGCTCAATGGGATGCGTTGCCACCAGCATAAATTGGTGTAAACAACTTCGATGAGCAACACTAAAATCGAAACAAAGACGGCGGCTCAGGGTGAAAACCCCGGCCGCCGTCGGCGTTCAAATAACTTCACGAAGAGGGATCGCGCGGTCATTGCAGGCCTCGTAGGCGGTCCCACCATTCTTCACGTTGTGTTTGTTTGGCTTCCAGCGATTGCGACCATCCTCTTGTCTTTCTGCCAATGGGATGGAATCGGCGGGCTAAGCAACATTCACTGGGTCGGAGTTAAAAACTACGCTCAGATCTTTACCCTGTACTCAGATTTTAAAATTGCACTTCGCAATAACACTCTCTGGTTACTCTGGTTCGGTCTTATCGCAACACCACTCGGCGTCGTTCTTGCCTATTTCTTAGATAAGAACCTGAAGGGTACAAAGTTCTTTCAGACCGCTTTCTATCTACCGATTGTGCTCTCCCTTGCTGTTACCGGCATTATCTGGGATTACATCTTCAAGGTAAATGGTTTTCTCAACATCGTCCTTGGATATACCAATGCAGACACTGCTCCGTCATGGTTCGGAGATCCACATAAGAACATCTGGGTAGTACTTGGAATCGCATCATGGCGCCATATCGGTTACATGATGTTGCTCTACTTAGCAGGAATGAAATCTGTTGATCCTTCACTCCGTGAAGCAGCAGCTATTGATGGAGCTGGCGAGTGGTACACATTCCGCAAAGTCATCTTCCCATCACTTCGTCCTGTCAACATTATTGTGGTCGTGGTTACCGTCATTGAAGCGCTTCGCGCATTCGATCTCGTCTACATCATCAACCGCGGTAAGAACGGCCTCCAGGTACTTGCAGTTGCGGTCTATGAAAATATCCTGGGAGAGTCACAACGAATCGGTTGGGGCGCAGCACTTGCCACAATTCTCTTCGTGCTCTGCTTGGGTCCAATCATGGTCTACCTCTACCAGAACTTTAAGAAGGTGGATTAATGGTTACTGGAAAGCAATCAAAAGTAGGTGCGCGTATAGCTGTTGCTATCCTCGCATTCTTCTCATTAGCTTGGGTCTTCCCAATCTTCTTTACTGTCTATGAGTCATTCCGTCCTTACAACGACACCACCAAGGATGGCTACGTCTCACTTCCAAAGCACTTCAACTTCGATAACTACTGGAATGCCCTCATCCAATCTGGCATGTGGCGCTACTTCATCAACTCTGTTGAAGTGGCAGTTCCAGCAGTTCTCATCACCTTGTTCTTGGCCTCGATGGTGGCATTTGTAGTAAGCCGTTACTCGTTCAAGTTCAATATTGCGTTGTTGATGATCTTTACAGCAGGAAATCTCCTCCCACCACAGTTGATCTTTATTCCAATCTTCCGTCTCTACCTTCACATCTGGGTACCGACAATCATCAACGAGAATAACGTGCTCTATGACACCCAACTTGGGTTGATTCTTATTCACGTTGCTATTCAGATTGGTTTTGCAACTTTTGTGCTCTCCAACTACCTCCGCACGATTCCGAAAGAGATTTCAGAGTCCGCGCTGGTCGATGGTGCATCGGTGTGGGCGCATTACTTCAGAGTCATCTTGCCATTGCTGCGCCCGGCACTAGCTTCGCTCGGCGTATTGATGACTACATGGATCTACAACGACTTCTTCTGGGCCGTCGTGCTACTGAAGTCGGGAAGCAAGCGACCAATTACAGCGGCGCTCTCCAACCTACAAGGTGAGTTCTTTACGGACTTTAACTTGTTGGCTGCGGGTGCGGTACTGGCACTGCTTCCAACTTTGATCGTCTTCTTCGTACTTCGCCGTCAATTCGTTGCCGGTCTTACGATTGGTTCGACCAAGGGATAACGAGATTAACGAAAAGCCCGCCTTCAGAATATGGAGGCGGGCTTTTTTAATGGTCGTTTTTAGATTACGTGCGCACCTTCACTTGGAAGAGAGGTAAAGAACCGAGGTGGTTTAAATCCTCGCGCGCCAAAAGATGCAGTGATGCCCTCTTTAATTGTTGGGATGAGCGAACTCTTTGCTAATGCAATCGCGCTGCCACCAAAGCCACCACCGACCATCCGGGCACCGATAGCGCCCATCGCTCGGGCGGTATCTACTGCCTCATCAAGTTCAGGGCAAGAGACGGTGTAATCGTCGCGTAGCGAACGGTGGGACTCATTCAGTAAGCGTCCAACTCTCTCAAAATCATTCGCTGCGAGCGCATCGACAGTATCGATCACGCGCTTCATCTCAGTCACTGCGTGATATCCGCGAAGATATGTCACTGGATCAAGCTCAGCCTTGCGAGCGATGTAGGCATCAACGGAAATATCTCGAAGTGAGGTGATGCCTAGAGTTGCTACCGCCTTTTCGCATGAAGCGCGGCGCTCTGCATAGCCGCCATCGACGAGTGCGTGATGCGCCTGCGTATCGATAATGAGAAGTTCAAGGCCAGCTGAGGCAACATCGAACGGGATATCTCTCGTCGAAAGATCACGGCAATCCAAGAGGAGGGCAAAGCCCTTATGCCCCATCAGCGAAACGGACTGATCCATGATTCCACATGGCATACCGACGTAATCATTCTCTGCACGTTGGGTAATCCGCGCCAACTCTTCCAGACTCTTACCTAAGCCAAGTAAGTGGTTGATTGCGACGGCGACCGAACACTCTAATGCAGCGCTGGAAGAGAGGCCGGCGCCGACCGGTACATGGCCATCAATAAGAATATTAAATCCACCTTCAACACCTAACGCCCAGACTGTGCCAAGTGCGTAACGTGCCCAGGTCTCGCCAGATTTCGGGGTGAGTGTGTCGACTAGAACCTTATGCTGTGGGCGCTGTACCGATGCGATGGAGAACTTGCCATCGCTGCGGCGACCAATCGCTACTTTAGTTACATCACTAATAGCAAAAGGCAGGACAAAGCCATCGCTGTAGTCAATATGTTCACCGATTAAGTTCACTCGCCCTGGGGCTTGCGCGATGACTTCTGGTTCTGCGCCAAAAGTTTCAAAAAACTTCGCTGAAATCGGCATTAAATCTTCACATCCCGCATCTGTTGTGCTGACTGCTCTGGCGTGAGATCCATGATGAAAGCGCCCATTGCCGACTCTGAACCGGCAAGGTATTTCAACTTTCCAGGAGCACGTCGCACACTCGTTACCTGCCAATGAAGGCGCAGATATTTTCTACCTTTGCGCACCGGCGCCTGATGCCAGGCGGCGATATATGCCATCTGAATTCCGAAGACACCATCCAGGCGGGTGAGAACCTCTTTAGCGATGGACGGAAATGCATCTGCTTGAGCATCGCTCATCTCAGTGAAATCAGCGACAGATGCGAGCGGTGCGACATGAATTTCAAAGGGATACCTCGCAGCAAATGGAACGTAGGCGATCCAGTGCTCGTTGCGAGCCACAATCCGGAGCTCATCCTTAATCTCGCGCTTCACGATTTCGTCGAGAAGTACTTTCCCAGTCTCCTTGAAATGTCTCTGAGCAGCTCGCATCATCTTCTCCACCTTTGGTGGAATAAATGGATAGGCATAGACCTGTCCATGAGGATGGTTGAGCGTTACACCAATCTCCTCGCCGCGATTT
>CAINVP010000043.1 GCA_903854185.1 uncultured Actinomycetes bacterium | reverse complement strand
GTTGGATCGATACGACTGTCAGCCTGGCCGGATTTGTTAAGTCAGGGCAAGAGGAATATGTATTTACCGTGATTGATAGTGGTCTTCGTAACAATGAGACGGTTAGAGCGCGTGCGCGGATAGCAATCGACCGAATGCTTGCAACGCTCGTGAAGAATTAACTCGCCGCACTCTGTAAGGTAGCGCTGTGGCTGTAAAAGAACGGGTCTCTCCGTATATCGCGCTGATGAAGTTGCGCGTTGTTGAGCTCTTGCTTGTCACCACCGTGCCAGCTCTCTTTCTGGCCAAGCGCGGAATCCCGCCGCTAGGAGTAACGATTGCAACTCTGATTGGTGGAACACTCGCAGCCGGTGCCTCCAATGCCTTTAATATGGTGATTGAAGTTGAATCCGATCGGTTAATGAAGCGGACCGCAAAACGGCCCATTGTTACTGGCGCAATCTCGAAGGTTCAGGCACTGGTATTTGCGTCCGTAATCTCCATCCTCAGTTTGCTGATATTTATTATCTTCACCAATGCGCTAACCACACTTCTTACAGCTCTTGCCATCTTCTTCTACGTCGTGGGATACACGATGGGGTTGAAGCGTCGCACCTCCCAGAACATCGTTTGGGGCGGTATTGCTGGGTGCATGCCAGTACTCATTGGCTGGGCAGCAATTGCTGACTCACTCTCCTGGACTGCGTGGGCCTTCTTTCTACTTATATTCTTCTGGACACCACCACACTTTTGGGCCATCGCAATTAAATACAAGGAAGATTACCGAGCAGCGGGAATTCCTATGCTGCCGGTTGTAGCTCCGATGCGTAATGTCGAGAAGCAGATGTGGTTCCATACAACTGGAATGATTGTGATGTCAGTTCTTGTCGTGCAGAGCGCAAACCTTCCATGGTGGACAGCGGCACTTACCTTTATTCTCGCCCTTGGATTTGGCATGGAACTTGTAAAGATTAACGGCCCAGAATCGTTGCGCGCTGCCGGAAAGCTTTTTCACTGGTCAATTACTTATCTGACTGTTTACTCTTTGCTTCTGGTTGTTGGAGTACTCGTCTCAAACTGAGAGTGCGTTCGCTAAATCTTTGATGAGATCACTCTCATGTTCCAGCCCTAACGAGAGACGAGCCAGAGTTGGCAAAATTCCCATCTCTGCTTGAACTTCTGGCCCTAGCCTTCTATGTGTGGTGGATGCTGGGTGCGTGATCAAACTCTTGGAGTCACCCAAGTTATTGGAGATATCGATAACTTGGAGGGCATTCATCGCTGCAAAGAGCGCGCTCTCTCCGCCTTTGAGGGAAAAACTAAGAGTTGTACCGCCACCTAACATCTGCTTCTTCACTATGGCAGCATCTTTATGAGAAGCCAAGCCAGGATAATTTACTGATTCAACATTTGGATGCGAGGAGAGGAACTCGGCCACTGCAGTCGCGTTCTCATTCATCTTATTTACTCGCATATGCATCGTCTCGAGTGATTTGAGGAGGATCCATGCGTTAAAGGCGCTGAGATTTGGTCCAGTGTGGCGAACAAATGGCTGGAGAGTATTTTTTATGTAATCCTCGCTTCCGAGAATGGCACCGCCCAATACTCGACCTTGGCCGTCAATATGTTTCGTGGCTGAGTACATAATGACATCGGCACCATGTTGCAAAGGCTTCTGAAGAACTGGTGATGCCATGACGTTATCAATTACAACGAGTGCACCAACATTGTGCGCGAGAGTTGAGACCATCTCGATATCAACAATCTCAAGCATTGGATTACTAGGCGTCTCAATAAAAACTACTTTGGTCTTTGCATTGTTGAGTGCGCGCTCCCAATTGCTTGGGTTATTTCCCTTTACAAATTCAACAGTAACGCCCCACTTTGGAAGTATCTCCGCGAGGACCACATAACAGGAGCTAAACATAGAAGCTGAGGCCACGATGTGATCACCAGCTGAGACCAATGAAGCAACAGAGGCAAACATTGCGGACATGCCAGAGCCCGTTGCCACGCAGAGCTCTGCACCTTCCAGCGCCGCTAATCGTTCTTCAAAGACAGCAACCGTTGGGTTATGAAACCTGCTGTAAAGATAGTGCTCCTCTTCGTCGGCAAACGAGGCGGTCGCCGCTTCCGCACTATCGTATGTAAATCCGCTGGTGAGGTAGAGCGCTTCACCAGTCTCACCAAAGCCAGAACGGGCAAGGCCACCGCGAACACTCAGCGTGTCTGGGTGGAGCTCCCACTGGTTGCTCGCCGCGGGGTGACTCTTGGTGGAGTATCCCCAAGGTCGTTTGCGTCGCGTCATAGGCAAAGTTTAGAGGCTACGCTTGGGTTATGAATACTTCGCATCTGAATCAGATGGCAATCTCGGTTAAGGGCCTGACCAAGATTTACGGTGAACGAAAAGCGGTCTCCCAAGCTAATTTTGAAGTTCCACTCGGAAGTATCTGTGGTTTCGTAGGTCCAAATGGTTCTGGCAAGACTACGACCATCCGCATGCTGCTCGGTCTCATCGAGCCATCGGCTGGCAGTGGCGAGGTCCTCGGCTCCTCAATAAATAAGCCATCCGAGTATCTCTCGAAGGTCGGCGCAATGATCGAAGGCCCCGCCTTCTACCCCGCCTTGAGTGGTGCCGAGAATCTCAAAGTCTTAGCAAATATTGGTGGATATCCACTTTCGCGCGTACCAGAGTTATTAAAGGTAGTTGGGCTCGCCGACCGCGCAGGTTCGAAGTACAAGACTTACTCATTGGGAATGAAGCAGCGCCTAGGAATTGCAGCCGCGTTACTTCCGAACCCACAACTACTAATTCTGGATGAACCAACTAATGGCCTCGATCCAAATGGCATCCAGGAAATTAGAAATCTACTTAGAGAGTTAGCAGAGGGCGGAACAAGCGTCTTCGTCTCATCACACCTTCTCAGCGAGCTTGAGATGATTGCAGAGTATCTCGTAATGCTCCGCGAGGGTCAGGTCATCTACTTTGGAAAGACGGAAGATCTGCTCCATGCACAGCAGTCATTCATTGTTGTGACTGCAGAGTATGCGGTGGATAACGACCGACTTCACGCTCTTCTTGCTGATGCAAACTTTAGAGTCGTTGCTCGCGATGGAAAGCTCGTTATTGATGGTGCTAAGGAGAGCGCGGCGGAGATTAATCGCATCGCCTTCTCTGCTGGCATCACGCTCGCTGAATTAGCCATGGAGAAACCAACACTTGAAGAGACCTTCTTCGATATGACAGGAGATGCAGAATGATTCGTGTTGCCCTTGGCGAACTCCGCAAATTGCGCAGACCCACTCTATCTATCCCAACTTTTGCAATTATCTCGGCGCTCTCCACTTTCTTCACGTGGTGGGTCTTCCATTCAGTTGGCAATGGACATAATGGCCAACGTGGTGAGTCAATCTCCTCAACGACCCTCAGCACTCCTGTTGGTTTTGCCTACGGCTTCACAATTATGAGCTTCTTCCTAGGAATGGCTGCATTCTCAATCTTCGCATCGCAAACTGCGAATGAATACACCCTTGGCACGCTGCGAAATCTGCTCGTGCGCCAACCATCGAGAGTAAAACTTCTCGCTGGAAAATTCCTTGCAATGTCAACCTTTGCATTGATTATGAATACCTTCGCTGCCTTTACTAGTTTTATCACTGGCTATCTCATGGCCGGTCAGGCGAAGGTGAATACTCACTCTTGGTTCACTTCGGCCGGGCTCTCGCACTTTGGTAAGAGTTATCTCAACATCTTCATCTCAGTCATCGCCTTCGGAACCATCGGCATGGCAGTCGGAATCATTCTCCGCTCTCCGATCTCATCTCTTGCTATCGGCCTGATTTGGTTTGTGATTGTTGAAAATATTTTGGGTGGCCTCATCACATCGACAGTGAAGTGGCTCCCTGGCCAGAACCTGATGCTGGTCGGTGATGGCGGGCAAGCCGGTTCAACAATCTCGTATTCGCATGCGCTTGGCATGAGCGCGCTCTATCTTCTCGTTCTCATAGCCCTCTCAGGCACGCTCTTTAAACGGCGAGATGTGGCGAGTTAAGCGGATTTTTCCTCCTCTCGTCGTAGACTTATGACCTTAACTGCCCCCACAGTTCTCGGAGATAACGATGCGTAAATCAAGAGGTCTAGTGCTCCTATTGAGCACCGCTGTTCTGCTGAGCAGTTCTGCAACCTCGTACGCGTTCTACGATAAAACTCCTAAGCCAACGAAGGCGCAGATTGATGCCGCTAAGGCTGCTGAATTAGCAAAGCAGCAAGCAGCAAATGCAGCTGCTTCGAAATTGAACTCAGCGAAGAGCACACTACGTCAATTAACTGCCGCATCGGATGCCGCGACTGCTAAGTACCACGTGGCCCAGAGGAATTTGCAGGCGGCAACCATTACCGCAAATAACGCTGCGCAGCATTCCCGAGAGGCGCAAGCTGCGGTCGCTGCAGCGAATGCAACCATCGGACGTATGGCTACAAATGCCTACATCATGGGCTCTGGCTTTACCGATATCGAATCGTTGCTCCACTCAAATGGACCGCAAGATTTGATTGATCGACTCTCAACACTGAATCAACTTGGTGCATCCAACAGCACAGCACTGAAGCGTTATCAAAGTGCGGCCATTATTGCGAAGCAGGCGAAGATTGCGGCAGATAGCGCAAAGGCTGCACAAGTTGTTGCAACCCAGAAAGTCGCAGCCGCTAAGGCAATCGCTGATCAGGCGAAGGCCGATCAGGCGAAGGAAGTAGCTCGACTCTCCTCAATTCAAAGCAAGTTAATGGCTGAGCTCTCGAAGGCACGTAATATTCGATTAACGCTTGAGCAACAGTTGCAGCTCGCTCAACTTGAAGAGGCAAATGCAAATATTGCCGCACATACATCTGGGCAATTTAAAGTCTGGCCCGACAAGGGCTTCAAGGGACGTTCAACTACTCGCTCTACCGATGCGATTCGTACTGCAGCTGTCGCGTATGCGAAGAAGCAAGTACTGGCGAGAAAACCATATGTCTGGGGCGCACAAGGTCCGAATAGCTATGACTGTTCTGGTCTCGTCTATGCCGCCTATAAATCTGCTGGGCTGGGTTATCCGAACTGGTCACGTCTCAACGCCGCGCTCTACTTCGTTGATACCAAGCGAGTTCCATTGAGCCAATTACTACCAGGCGATCTCCTCTTCTACTCCTACGATGGCAGCGTTCAGAATATTCATCACATCACTATCTATGCAGGTAATGGCATGATGTGGGAGGCAAATTCGAAACGGACTGGATTAATCTTCTCAACGATGTATAGCGTCAAGGGTCTGATGCCTTCGGGCGGTCGAGTTTAAAACTCGTGAAGTCAACTCTCACTGCCACTAACGCACTTCGCCCCTTTCTTGCTGATATTCCTATCGGCGATACGGTTCTTGTTGGCGTGTCAGGCGGCGCAGATTCACTTGCTCTAGCAATTGCCCTATACCGCAAAGCACGTGATCGTGAACTTAAAGTAATTCCAGTCGTACTTAATCACAATCTTCAAGCTGGCTCACGCGAAATTGCAGAAGTGGCTGTTGAGCAACTTCATGTAATCGGATATCACGAAGTTGTGCTCCGTGATTTGCAGGTTGAGGTGAGAGATGGATTAGAGAGCTCAGCCCGACGAGCTCGCTATGAAGAGTTTGAGAGAGTGATGGCGGAGCGATCAGCGACTGCGCTATTTCTTGGTCATACACATAACGATCAAGCAGAGAGTGTCTTGCTTGGTTTGGTTCGCGGCTCTGGTGGTAAGTCACTCGCGGGGATGGCACCAGTGAATGGTCGATATATCAGGCCGCTACTTTCACTTACGCGAACTATTACCGAGGAGATCTGCGCAGAGAACAAGATTGAATTCTGGGTAGATCCCCACAACAGCCAACTCGACTTCGCCCGGGTTCGAATTCGCACCCAACTTCTTCCACTCTTTGAGGAGCTCTTAGGTCCAGGAATCGCCGATGCTCTGGTCCGCACCGCGACTCTGCTCCGCCAGGACACAGAGGCGCTCGATGAACTCGCCTCGGCTGCCGGTATGGAGAACCCCGACCTAAACTGCGCCCAACTGGCAAAGCTCCCGCTCGCCCTGCGCTCTCGACTCCTGCGGAGCGCGATTTACGCCGCCGGCGCCCCCTCAGGCTCACTTTCTTCCGACCACCTCGCCCCAGTTGAGGCGCTGGTCACAGATTGGCACGGCCAAGGGCAGGTAAGTCTGCCCGGTGGTGTGAAGGTGGAGCGAATTTCGGGCAGACTTTCGCTCTCACAGCAGAAGGAGAATCGTGGACCGTCTCACTAGTGGCACCGATGTTGAAAAGGTAATTGTTACGGCAGATCAAATCACTGCCCGACTTATCGAGATTGCACGACAGGTCGAGAAGGATTATGAAGGTCGCGAACTTCTCCTCATTGGAATTCTCAAGGGCGCCGTCATGACAATGGCAGATTTCTCTCGTGCCCTCAACCGCCATGTTGAGATGGATTGGATGGCAGTCTCCAGCTACGGCTCAGGAACAAAGTCGAGTGGCGTTGTGCGCATCCTCAAAGATCTCGATCGTGATATCACCGGCAAGAATGTCTTGATCGTGGAAGATATCGTCGATACCGGGCTCACACTAGCTTGGTTGAAATCAAATCTTGAATCACGTGGCACAAACTCTGTTGAAATCTTAACAATGCTCCGTAAGCCGGAGGCAGCAAAAGTAGAGGTAGATGTTAAATATGTTGGCTTCGATATCCCAACCGAATTCGTTATTGGATATGGCCTTGACTTCAATGAGAAGTATCGAAATTTAGATTTTATCGGTGTGCTTGCTAAGCACATGTACTCCTAATTCGAACTCCAAGTAAGTACTACCCCAGAGATAGAAGAGAAGAGATTATTGGTGGAAGTTAATAAGAAGAAGCCACAAGGACCTACAACTCCGCGCAGTGCCCGGCTGCGCAAGATGGCGCGCGGTCCGCTGTTCTGGATCGTTATCGCGATTGTGGTCATCTCAATCTTTGGCAAGATTTCTAACTCTGGCGCGCAGTTCACTCAGGTTGATACCTCAACAGTGCTGGCAGAAATTTCTGATAACAAAGTTGAATCAGCGCTCGTTATCGACCGTAGTCAGAAGATTCAGGTAATTTTAAAGAGTGGAAATTACGTCAAAGGTTCACAACGCCTCGAGGCAAGTTATGTTGCTGGCCAAGAGCCGCTGATTGTTGAACTCCTTACATCGAACCCCCCATCAAGTGCTTGGAATGTAAAGGTCTCAACGCCTTCACTTCTCTCCTCGCTGATTTCTACCGTTGTGCCATTCCTGCTCATCGGCTTCTTGTTGATGCTCTTTATGGGTAATGCCGGTGGCGGTAATCGAGTCTTTAACTTTGGTCGCTCAAAGGCAAAGTTAAATAATAAGGAGTTACCAACAAATACCTTCGCTGATGTAGCAGGCGCTGATGAGGCGGTTGCTGAGCTCCGGGAAATTAAAGATTTCCTCGCCGAGCCGCAGAAGTATCAAGATATCGGTGCAAAGATTCCAAAGGGCGTACTTCTTTACGGCCCTCCGGGAACAGGTAAGACACTCTTAGCTCGCGCGGTAGCTGGTGAAGCGAATGTGCCTTTCTTCTCAATCTCTGGTTCAGAATTTGTTGAGATGTTTGTTGGTGTTGGTGCGGCACGCGTGCGCGATCTCTTCACACAAGCAAAGGCGAGCGCCCCCGCCATCATCTTTGTTGATGAGATTGATGCAGTTGGAAGACAGCGCGGTGCCGGCATGGGCGGCGGCCACGATGAGCGCGAGCAGACGCTCAACCAACTTCTCGTTGAGATGGATGGTTTTGAAGCGAATGGCCAGGTCATCTTGATCGCCGCAACGAACCGGCCAGATGTTCTGGATCCAGCACTTCTTCGCCCAGGCCGGTTTGATCGCCAGATTCCAGTTGACCGCCCAGATCTCAAGGGACGTACTGCAATTCTGCAAGTACATGCAAAGGGTAAGCCAATCGCAAAGGCGGTTGATTTAGAGAGCTTTGCAAAGCGCACCCCAGGATTTACTGGTGCAGATCTAGCAAATGTCTTGAACGAGGCGGCACTTCTTACTGCTCGTGAAAATGGCAAGATCATTACAACGCAGGCGCTCGATGAGGCAATCGATCGTGTGATGGCGGGACCACAACGTAAGACCCGCCTCATGACTGAGGAAGAGCGTCGGATAACGGCTTATCACGAGGGCGGCCACGCACTCGTTGCGCATGCACTTGCGCATACTGATCCGGTTCACAAAATTACTATCATGCCTCGCGGACGAGCCCTCGGTTACACAATGGTCCTTCCCGATGAGGATCGTTATTCAACAACTCGTAATCAGATGTTGGATCAATTGGCTTACGCACTCGGTGGACGCGCTGCAGAAGAGTTAATCTTCCACGATCCAACTACAGGTGCCTCAAATGATATTGAGAAGGCGACAAATATCGCTCGCGCAATGGTCACTCAATATGGAATGACCGAGAAGATTGGTGCAATCAAACTTGGCAACTCGGAGAGCGAACCATTCATGGGTCGCGACTATGGTCACCAACGTGATTACTCAGAGAGCGTTGCAGGAATCGTTGATGAAGAGATTCGCAAGCTCATCACTAACGCTCATCAAGAGGCATATGACATCTTGGTTGCAAACCGCGATATTCTCGATCAACTCGTAGTTGAACTTCTTGAGAAGGAGACACTTCTTAAGGATGAGATTGAGCGAATCTTTGCGAAGGTGAGATCGGTGAACCCTCGTCCAGCTTGGACCGGTTCTGATTCTCGTGAGCCCTCACATCTGCCACCAGTCGAGTTGAGCCCGGCAAATTCACAGAGCGTCGCTAAGGAAGCGGCGCCTAAGACAAAACGACCTCGAGCAAAGAAGGCGGCGACCTCCGATGAGCAATGACGAGATCTCTGCCATTTCTGTCAGCGGAGATGGCGCAGCGATCGCACCCTTTGATGAGGCTCGTGCAGAGCGCGCGGTAAAAGAGTTATTACTTGCTATCGGTGAAGACCCAGACCGTGATGGCCTGCGCGATACTCCTGCTCGAGTAGCTCGCGCCTTTCGGGAAAACTTTCACGGGCTCTTTCAGAAGCCAGAGGAAGCACTTTCAACCACCTTCGATCTCGGCCACTCCGAGCTAGTGATTGTGAAAGATATTGAAGTCTTTTCGCATTGCGAGCATCACTTAACGCCATTTCACGGGGTCGCCCATGTTGGCTATATCCCAGGCGAGAGTGGACGTATTACCGGACTTTCAAAGATTGCTCGGCTGGTCGATATTTATGCCAAGCGCCCACAAGTCCAAGAGCGCCTCACCACACAGATTGCCGACGCTATGGTTGAAATTCTGAAGCCGGCGGGTGTGATTGTGATCGTTGACTGTGAGCATCTCTGCATGTCGATGCGGGGAGTTCGAAAGGCCTCAGCCCGCACCCTTACAAGCGCAGTTCGTGGCCAGTTGCGTGATTCAGCGACGAGAGCTGAGGCGATGTCACTTATCACCGCCACTAATTCTCGCTAAGTTACTCCACCATGAGCCACGAACGAACTCTCGTGATGGGCATTCTCAATGTCACGCCTGACTCCTTCGCAGATGGTGGTCGACACTTCTCGTTTCAGCAGGCACTTAATCGTGCGCAAGAGATGATTGATGAGGGTGTAGATATCATCGACATTGGCGGTGAGTCCACTCGCCCGGGAGCACTGCGTATCTCAGAAGATGAGGAACTCACTCGCGTCATTCCAGTCATTACTGAATTAGCACCACTCGGCGTCACACTAAGTATCGATACAACTCGTGCTGCGGTTGCGCGCGCAGCGATTGCAGCGGGTGCACATATCGTGAACGATGTGAGTGGCGGCCTAGCCGATAAAGATATGTCGCGAGTGATTGCTGCTGCACCGCAAATTCAGTATGTAGTCATGCACTGGCGGGGCGAGTCGGCGAAGATGCAAGAGTTAGCGCATTACGAAGATGTGGTAAGCGAGGTAAAGAGCGAACTAGATGAGCGAACTGAGACGCTGATGAGTGAGGGTGTTCAGGCGGAGCAGATCATCATTGATCCAGGTTTAGGTTTTGCAAAGTTACCAATTCACAACTGGGAGCTGCTACGAAATATTGGACGGTTACAACTTCTTGGTTTTCCACTGTTAATTGGCGCTTCGCGTAAACGATTTTTAGGAGATCTCATCGGCGCAGAGAGAACCGATGATCGAGAAGCGGCAACGCTTGCTATTACTGTCGCAATGGCAGAGTTAGGCGTGTGGGGAGTTCGAACGCACGGCGTAAAGGCCCATCGTGACGCAATTGCGGTGATTGAGGAGTTGAGATGAGCGACAGAATCGCACTTACCGGGATTGAAGCAATTGGATATCACGGTGTCTATCCAGAGGAACGTCGCGATGGGCAACGCTTTATCGCTGATGTGACTCTCTTCGCTGACCTGGCTACTCCTGGAAAGAGTGATGCACTCTCGGATGCAACCGACTATTCCCTTGTCGCCACGCGCGTGCATGAGAACTTAGTTAACAACCCCGTTGATTTAATTGAGCGCCTAGCTGATCGAATTGCTACACAAATCTTGAGCGAGTTCATAAAAATTAGTGGCGTAGAAGTGACGATTCATAAGCCGGATGCACCGGTGGGATTGGCGATAAAAGATATCGCTATCACAATCAGACGAAATCGATGAGAGTAGTAATCGCGCTAGGGTCTAATCTCGGAGACCGCTCTGCGATACTTCGAAGCGCCGTCGAAGCGGTGAGAGAGTATGTAGATATTGATCGAGTCTCAGAAATTATAGAGACTGATCCAGTTGGCGGAGTTGAGCAACCTGATTATCTCAACGCAGTACTAGTTGGCGAGACGGAATTGGCGCCAGCGGAACTGATGAATACGCTGTTAGCGATTGAAGCCGCTGCTGGTAGAGAACGCACCATTCGTTGGGGCGCCAGGACGCTAGATTTAGATTTTATCGCCGCTGGTGATCTCATAATGGAGAGTGAGCTCTTGACCCTGCCACATCCGCGGGCGCACGAGCGCGCCTTTGTGTTGCAACCGTGGTTAGAGATTGACCCGGACGCTTACCTGCCAGGGAGAGGTCCAATTAGAGAGCTACTTTCCTTGCTATAGCTTCACTTGTAGGATGGAGTTCTTGTTAGCCCGGTACCCGGAAAGGACTGGAGCCATGTCAGGTATAGCTTTCGTCCCCACCATGGGAGCCCTTCACGCTGGGCATCAATCTCTTATTCGCCGTGCGCGCGAAGTATCTGACCAGGTAGTCGTAAGTATCTTCATTAATCCGCTTCAATTTGAAAGCGCTGAAGATTTAGCAAAATATCCACGCCAGCCAGAACGAGATTCAGAGCTTGCGCTCTCCGCCGGTGCGACAGATATTTGGACTCCCACCATTGATGAGATTTATCCCCCAGGTGTGATTGAAAAAATCTCCGCCGGTGAGCTTGGTAATCGATACGAGGGTGCGTCGCGACCTGACCATTTTGATGGAGTCTTAACGGTTGTTGACCGATTATTTGCTCATGTAAAACCCCGTTATGCGATATTCGGCGAGAAAGATTTTCAGCAGTTAACAATTATTAACTCTTGGGTTAAGCGAGCAAAAATTCCTGTTGAAATCATCGCAGGAGAAACGGTGCGCGATAGCGATGGACTTGCTCTGTCATCTCGTAATGTGCGACTTACCCTGGAAGATCGCGAGATAGCACTGGCCATTCCTTCTGCCCTCAGAGCAGCTCTCACCGCCCGATCGGTCTCGGCTGGACGCGAACTTCTTCAGCGCGCGCATGGATTTACCTTGGATTACTTCGACTTTGTGGATGAGGAGTCAATGCAGCCACAAGCGGAGATGAATTCTGCTGGAAGATTTATTGTCGCAGGTTGGGTTAATCAGATCAGATTGTTGGACAATATGGCGATGGCGGCAACTTCATGAAACTCCTCACCGGCAAGCCTGGTTGGACAGTAGAAGCCGATGTCATTGTTATTGGCTCTGGAGTCGCAGGTCTTACAACGACCCTAAACCTTCGGGCATCTGGGCTTACAGTCCTCTTAGTCACCAAGGCTCATCTTGATGAAGGTTCTACAAAATGGGCACAAGGTGGCATTGCTGCCGCGCTCGGACCGGGTGATTCACCAGAACAACATAAAGTGGACACGCTCATCGCCGGAGCTGATCTCTGCGATATCGATGCAGTAAATGTCTTGGTCACTGAGGGGCCAGAAGCCGTGCGAAAGTTGATTGCACGCGGGGCGGTCTTTGATACATCCGACTCCGGTGAAATTTCCCTCACCCGTGAAGGTGGACATCACCGAAATAGAATTCTTCATGCAGGTGGAGATGCAACGGGTGCGGAAGTTTCACGTGCCCTGCTTGCTGCAATCCAAGGTGATACTGGAATTGAAGTAATTGAACATGCACTTGCGATTGATGCCATTCACGACGCTGCTGGTCGAGTCTGTGGCATAACTCTGCACGTCATTGGCGAGGGTTCCCGTGATGGCATCGGACGCGCTTTGGCTAGCGCTGTTGTTATTGCAACTGGCGGGCTTGGTCAGATTTACTCGCAGACGACTAATCCATCTGTATCTACTGGCGATGGCGTCGCCCTCGCACTTCGTGCCGGCGCTGAAGTAGCCGATGTCGAATTCATTCAGTTTCATCCTACGGTGATGTGGCGCGATTCTTCTCTCGGTGGACAACAACCGCTTATCAGTGAAGCAGTCCGTGGCGAAGGTGCAATCTTGCTGAATAACAAGGGCGAGGCCTTCATGGCTAAGGTTCATGAACTCGCTGATTTAGCTCCACGCGATATCGTTGCTAAAGAGATCTTTACTCAGATGGAGAAGTCACATCAACCACATGTCTGGCTTGATGCCACCGGTATTGAGAACTTCGTAGAGCGCTTTCCGACCATCTATCAGTCCTGTCTTGAAAATGGCATCGATCCCACCAAGCAGTTGATTCCAGTAGCGCCCGCCTCACACTATGCGTCAGGCGGTGTACTCGTTGATTTGCAGGGCCATAGCTCTGTTCCAGGTCTATATGTCTGTGGCGAGAGCGCCTGCACTGGCGCGCACGGAGCTAACCGCCTCGCCTCGAACTCCTTATTGGAAGGCCTTGTCTTCGGGGCTCGCATCGCTGCTGATATTGCAACTCACCGATCTCAAGCAGGTGAACCAGTTGAAGATCGCGAGGCGACAATTCTCCTCAGTTCAGCAATCCGACTTCCACTTCAATTGGCGATGAGCGAAGGCGCTGGTGTGATGCGTTCCCATGAAAGCCTGACTCGGACGTTGGCAACGCTGAAGGAGTTAGGTACACACACCACGACCGATCAGAGCATCGAGTCATGGGAGGCCACAAACCTTTATCAGCTGGCAACGGCAGTCGCACGTGGTGCACTTGCCCGGGAAGAATCTCGTGGATCGCATCGCCGAAGCGATTACCTTGAGAGCTCTCCGGCCTGGCATAAGCGGATTGTTCAATTATTGAAGAATGGTGAGTGGCAGATGCGATTTGTCGAGGTTGGGCAATGACATTGAGTGAGAAACTCTCAACACGATTAATGAGTGAGGGCTTAGACCCTCGTGACATTGAGGATTTAGCGCAACGAACGATTGCGGAGGATTTAGCTGGCGGAGAAGATGTCACTTCGAACGCCACCATTCCTGCTGAAAAAATCAGTAGCGCCGATTTCTGTGCGCGGAAAGCTGGAACGATTGCAGGTGCTTCAATAGCGGCCGCCGTTCTGGAAGTAACTGGAATTGATGAATATCAGTTCTGCATTGAAGAGGGCTCGTTCGTTGAGGCTGGCGTTGTAATTTTAAGAGCGCATGGGAATACTCGAAAGCTACTTCTCGCAGAGCGGAGCGCACTGAACTTCCTAGGAACACTCTCTGGAATTGCAACGTTAACTCAACGATGGGTTCATGAAGTAGCAAACTCGAATACTAAGATTCGAGATACTCGTAAAACGACGCCACTCCTTCGCGAACTTGAAAAGTATGCAGTTCGCGCTGGTGGGGGAGTAAATCATCGGATGTCCCTCTCTGATGCCGCCCTCATTAAAGATAACCATGTCTTTGCCTCGGGTGGAATTGTCGAAGCCTTTCAGGCGATAAGAGCGAAGTACCCAGAGATTCCGGTAGAAGTTGAGGTAGATACCCTGGAGCAACTTCGCGATGTAATTGATGCCGGCGCTGATCTCATTCTTCTCGACAATATGAACTTGGAGCAGACTCGAGCGGCGGTAGCAATGAGTTCTGGTCGAGTTAAGTTGGAATCTTCGGGCGGGCTCACGCTGGAGAATGCGAGAGCGTATGCCAGCACCGGTGTTGATTACTTAGCAGTGGGCGCACTTACTCACTCGGCACCAGTCTTAGATATTGGCTTAGATTTTAAGGATGGAATGTAATGCTATTAACAATTGATGTAGGAAATACAAATACCGTCCTTGGTATCTTCGATGGCTCAACACTTAAGCACTCATGGCGCGTCAAGACTGACCCGCGTGATACGGCTGATGAGCTCTGGCTGCAGTACCGCTCACTCATTGAGGGGTTCACAGTTACTGGGCTATCAATCTGCTCAACCGTCCCAGCAACGTTGCGCGAAATTCGCACCATGATCACTCGTTACTTCTCTGAGTTACCGTGCACCATCATCGAGCCAGGCGTGAAGACTGGTGTGCCGCTCTTAGTTGATAATCCCAAGGAAATTGGCGCAGATCGCATCGTTAATACTCTTGCTGCTCATACCCTTTATGGTGAAGCTGGTGCCTGCATCGTTGTTGACTTTGGAACATCAACAAATCTCGATGTGGTTTCACCAAGTGGTGAATTTTTAGGAGGTGCACTCGCTCCTGGAATTGAGATCTCGGTCGACGCTCTCGCTGCGCGCGCTGCACAGTTGCGCAAAATTGAGTTAATCAAACCTCGAAGCGTCATCGGCAAGAACACGGTGGAGGCGCTTCAATCTGGAACTATCTTTGGTTTTGCTGGCCAAGTTGATGGCCTGGTGGATCGCATCATCGATGAGCTAGAGGAGCTCTATCCTGACTCTGGAAATATCGCAGTTATTGCAACGGGCGGATTGGCCCCGCTGGTCATGGGCGTCAGCGAGAGCCTTGAATATCATCAGCCAGACCTGACCCTGATTGGTCTGCAATTAGTTTTTGCGCGTAATTTCCCCAAGAACTGATACTTACTTTTTTAGTAAGATGCGCAAGTGAGCGAAGAGTCAAAACAGAGTATCGAGGCCGATGACCTACCGGAGCAACTCCGGATTAGGCGGGATAAGCGGGCGGCGATTATCGCTCGCGGTGGTGAGGCATATCCGGTAGAGATCGCTCGTACCAAGAGCCTTGCTGAGATTCGGGCAACACATACCGGTCTTGAAGTTGATACTTCAACTGGCGTAATTGAGAGCCTCTCTGGCCGAATCATCTTCAAGCGCGATACTGGAAAGCTCTGCTTTGCAACACTTCGCGAGGGTGATGGAACGGAACTTCAGGCGATGTTCTCTCTCGATAAAGTTGGCGAAGAGTCGCTCTCCTTATGGAAGAGTGAGATTGACCTTGGAGATATCGTCTCGGTGACCGGCGAGATTATTACGTCAAAGCGCGGTGAACTCTCTATCCTGGCGCACTCTTGGCAACTGGGATCTAAATCTTTACGGCCACTTCCAGTAGAACATAAGCCGCTCTCTGAAGAGACCCGCGTTCGTATGCGCTATGTCGATTTGATTGTCCGTCCGCAAGCACGCGAAGTTGCTCGCCTGCGTCCACAGGTGATGCGCTCACTCCGTGAAACTTTCAGTAATCGCGACTTTATTGAAGTTGAAACTCCCATGCTGCAAGTTATGCATGGCGGTGCAACCGCTCGCCCATTTAAGACCCACAGCAATGCCTACGATATGGATCTCTTTCTGCGTATTGCTCCCGAACTCTTTCTTAAGCGCTGTGTAGTGGGTGGCATTGAACGGGTCTTTGAAATTAACCGCAATTTCCGCAACGAGGGTGCTGACTCATCGCACTCTCCGGAATTTGCCATGATTGAGTCATATGAGGCTTACGGTGATTGGGATTCCATCGCAGAGTTGACGCAATCACTTGTTCAGAATGCAGCGATGACTATTTTTGGTAGCCATGTGGTGAAGCATCATGATGGCCGCGAGTTAGACCTTGGTGGAAAATGGCGTGAGGCAGATTTGTTCGATCTCATCTCAGAAGGCGTGGGCGAGACTGTTACGCCAGCGACCTCACATGATGAGCTGAAAAAGTTCGCTGATAAATTGGGGATGAAGGTAGATCCGAAGTGGATTACCGGAAAGCTTGCCGAAGAGATCTTTGAGCATGTTACTGAGGGCCAACTTAATGAGCCAATTTTCGTTAAGGGCTACCCAGTAGATACCTCACCACTTGTACGCCACCATAGAACAAAGGCAGGCGTTGTGGAGAAGTGGGATCTCTACGTCGAAGGATTTGAGTTAGCAACTGGTTACTCAGAACTTATCGATCCAGTGATTCAGCGTGAACGGTTAGTTGAGCAGGCGCGACTTGGTTCTAAGGGTGATCTGGAAGCGATGCAACTTGATGAAGATTTCCTACGTGCAATGGAGTACGGGCTCCCTCCTATGGGAGGAATGGGAATGGGCGTTGATCGACTACTGATGGCTCTTACTGGCCTTGGTATTCGCGAGACAATCCTCTTCCCGTTGGTGAAGCCAGAAGAATGATTCATACTCGTCCGGCACGAACTTCTGATATCAAAGCGATAAGAGCGATTATCGATAGTCACTTTGAGAATGGCCGATTACTGAAGAAAGAGACGGTGACGCTCTATGAATCCGTTCAGGAATTTATCGTAGCCGTGGATGAGGAGAGTGGCGAGGTAGTTGGTTGTGGCGCCCTTCACGTCTTGTGGGAGGACTTGGCAGAAGTACGAAGCGTCGCAGTTCGTGACGAGTTTCGAGGCAAAGGAATCGGTCACTCCATCTTGAACGCGGTTATTGAGCGCGCCTCCGAGATAGGTGTGAAGCGAATCTTCTGCCTCACCTTTGAGACCGCCTTCTTCGGCTCTGTTGGCTTCCAGGAGATTCAGGGAACCCCCGTGGACCCAGAGGTCTACGACGAGCTCCTACGCTCATACGACGCTGGCGTGGCCGAGTTCTTGGATCTCGAGTCGGTGAAGCCGAATACCCTCGGCAATACCCGGATGCTAAAAATCCTTTAAAGGAGCCCATCTCGGGCATAAATCACGGCCTACCCAGCGTTACACGGGGTAGGCAGGTCTTAGTAGGCTCAGGTACTAC
>CAINVP010000042.1 GCA_903854185.1 uncultured Actinomycetes bacterium | reverse complement strand
GTTCCTCACCCGTTCGCCACTAATCCATTCCCCGAAGGGAACTTCATCGTTCGACTTGCATGTGTTAAGCACGCCGCCAGCGTTCGTCCTGAGCCAGGATCAAACTCTCCATAGAAAGTAGTGATCTGGCAAAAAACAAAACTAGCTTTTGCTATTTTTTGTTTTACCAATTGTTTTTGTTTTGTAATGATCTCAAATGAGAAAATACAAAGGAATTTTGGCACTACTAAAAACCCTTATTTACATAAGGTTTCTTAATAATGCCGATTGGCATTGATTGTGCACATTGTTGAGTTCTCAAGGTACGAGCGCGCTCTGGTCACGGTAATCTCTTACCGATTGCAGGGCAGACTGCCAAACTTAGTGGAGAGCACTCGTGTGAGTCAAATTCATGACCTCACCGTTGATCCGGCAAATCTGGACTTTTGCTGGCTTGCACGGCCTCTTTCGAGTTCGTATCGCAAGCAGAGGAGAAACATAACCTGCCGCCACCACAGGGTCAAATCGAGGTCCTAACCCGAAATCCCCCTCTGCCCTGGTCAGGGATCGCACGCCGGCGCCCCGAATCCACCATAAATGGAGAGAAAAATGCCGCCCCGAGAGGCTCCAAAGGCAGTATAAAACGCTGGTTTTAGCGATTTAGACCGTGCTTTGAGCTCTCCTGAGGAGGCGAGCAGTGCTGGCATAAATTAGACCAATTCGACCGAGGCGAGCTCCCTTTTCCCCTTGCGGAGGAGGAGAAAACGAGAGTTAATTAAATCACTCCGTGTCGGAGCGAAATCCTCCCCCGAAATCTTTACATTATTCAGGTAGGCACCCCCCTCTTTCACAATACGACGGGCTGCGGATTTTGAATCCACAACACCTGTGGCTGCAAGGAGATCAACCCAAGTGGGAAAGATATCGCCATTAATAAGTGCTGACTTCTCTACTTGTGTTTTCGGTAATTGCGAAAGTGCAGATGCAAGTGTTTCCCCATCAAGTTCGCGAATATCGCCATGACCGAAAAGTGCGCGAGATGCAGCTTCAACTTTTTCACATTGATCAGCGCCATGAACCAATGTCGTGAGTTCGCGTGCAAGTTCTCGATGTGCAACTCGAGCTCCAGGATTTTCACGAAGCTCAACGAATAGCTTTTCTAATTCCGCTCTGCTCTTGAATGAGAAAACCTTGAGATACTTCTCCACATCGGCATCCTCGGTTCCAATCCAGAATTGAAAGAACGCGTAAGGAGAAGTCATCTCTGGATCGAGCCAGACACTTCCACTCGCAGTCTTTCCAAATTTGCTTCCATCTGATTTTGTCATCAGTTGGATTGTGAGTGCGTGCGCAGACTTCCCTTCAACTTTTCGAATCAAGTCCAATCCGGCAATAATGTTGCCCCATTGGTCTGATCCACCAATTTGAAGCGTGCAAGAATTTCTTCTAAAGAGTTCTAAGAAATCAAAACCCTGAAGAACTTGATATGAAAACTCTGTGTAGGAGATCCCGCCCGCTTCTAAGCGCGAGGAGACGCTATCTTTTGCGAGCATCTGGTTAACACTGAAGTGCTTTCCAATATCACGTAAGAATTCAATCGCGGATACGCCTTTGGTCCAATCAAGATTATTAACTAACTGAGCCGCGTTGGAGCCCTCAAAAGATAAGAAGCGTTCGAGCTGTCCACGGATTCGACCAACCCACTCTGCGACGATTTCATCCGAGTTGAGTGTTCGCTCTTCATTTCGCCCGCTTGGGTCTCCCACCAATCCCGTCGCTCCCCCGACGAGGGGTAGCGGCTTATGTCCTGCGAGCTGGAAGCGACGCATGACGAGAAGAACAACAAGGTTACCGACGTGCAAACTTGGGGCGGTTGGATCAAAACCTAAATAGAAGCTGATGGGGCCAGACTCTAAATCCTTGAGCAGGGCATCTCTATCTGTGGTCTGTGCAAGTAATCCACGCCACTCAAGATCCTCAATCAACTGTCTTGTCATATCGTCATCATTTCTGTGAATGCATTCCGTCTAGTTACGAGGAGTGCCTGTGATCTCTCATGTTCAACTCTTAAGTGGGAAATTTGCCGAGCAACGCTTGCAATTGAAGTAGCGCCGACTGCAGACCGCGAGGCGATAGCGCCGTGAGCGGAGAGAACTGCGCGTATCTTCTCTGTTAACAGTGGATCAGTGGCCTGTAACTCGTCGTTAGAAAGTTCATGCACTTCGATCCCCTTCTCTTCGGCTACCCGGACGCACTTACCAGCAATTTCATGAGCGTGGGCAAAGGGAACCCCAGCGCGTGCTAAGAAATCAGCAATCTCGGTAGCTAGGGAGTGTCCGGCAGCAGCGCTAGCTTCCATCTTCTCGGTATTGAAGGTAGTAGTCGCAACCATTCCAATAAGAGCGGGAAGCAGGATGAGAAGTGTTTCGACTGAATCGAAGACTGGCTCCTTATCCTCTTGTAAATCGCGATTGTAGGCAAAGGGCAGACCCTTCAGCGTCACGAGGAGTCCGGTCAGGTTTCCAATGAGGCGCCCTGATTTTCCTCGAGCTAATTCGGCGATATCCGGATTCTTCTTCTGGGGCATGATCGATGAACCTGTGGAATATGCATCATCGATCTTCGCCCATCCAAACTCCGTTGAACTCCACAGTGTGAACTCCTCTCCTATGCGAGAAAGGTGAACCCCGATGACTGAGAGGATGAAGAGCGCTTCAGCGACGAAGTCACGATCACTCACAGCATCAATCGAGTTACGGTGAACATCTGAAAAGCCCAACTCTCTTGCCGTAACCTCAGGATCAGGTTGAAGGGATGAGCCTGCCAAAGCGCCGGCACCAAGAGGTGAGAAATCGTTGCGCGTTAACCAATCTGCGATTCGATCGATATCGCGAAGCAGGGCATGAGAATGTTTTGCTAATTCGTGTCCAAACGAGATGGGTTGGGCATGTTGAAGGTGGGTGAAGCCCGGTGCAACTGCTTCGGAGTACTTTTCCGCCAGATCATTAAATGCCGATACGAGTTCCCCTACCAGCGAGCCAATCTCAAGAATATGATCAATCAGATAGAGCTTAAAATCGGTAACTACCAAATCATTTCGTGAACGACCTGCTCTAACTGCTCCCCCAAGGCTTCCGAGTTTGGCAATTAAGCCGCGCTCTACCGCGCTGTGCACATCCTCATCTTCCCCGTTATAGGAGAAGAGTCCACCTGCAATCTCGCGCGAGAGTTCAGCAAGGGTGCTCACTATCTTCTCGCCATCTTGGGAGTTAATTACTCCTGAACGCTCTAGGCCATGAACGTGAGCCACATTTACGCGAATGTCGTATTGAACTAAACGCCAATCAAAATCTACGCTTCTAGAGAGCGCTGCTACTGAATCTGCCGGTCCTGAAGCAAACCGTCCGCCCCAAAGCGCCATTCTCTCTCCTCAATCCTCGCGAACTTCACAGTGCTCTTGCTAGCCCTATTGAGCCACATTGAGCCACATTGAGCCACATTGAGCCCAACTCGCACTTATGACCTACTTAGTTCCTGATTTTATTGGTTTTCTCGCACCACTTCCGCTGAATTTCCAGATGTCATCGATTAAATCTTTTCCGCCGGAAGCACTCTTTGAGACGACGAAAACTGTGTCATCGCCAGCGATGGTTGCAATTGCGCGCGGGAGGTTGCCGCGCTTAATGGCCTCGTCGATCTGACCGGCGAAGAGTTGGGCTCCCCCGGGCGGCGTCTTCACTACAGCCAGGTTTCCGCTCGAGAGAATGTCGAGGACCAATCCCTCTCGGGCCGATACAGCTCCCATCGGGGTCCTGCTTAAACCCAGTTGATCTGGCGGGAGATATCGAAAGTTTCCGTCGCCATCTCGAACTCGTATCGCGCCAATCGCTTCAAGATCTCTACTGGCCGTTGTTTGAGTTACCGAAATTCCCTCGGCTTTTAGCGCCTTTACCAAATCCTGCTGCGAGTCGATGACCTGCAATGCGAGAATTTTTGAAAGGCGGTGCCGTCGCGCTGTGGGCGAAGTCTGTTCACTCTTCATGGGTAACTCCTACCTGGTTGATAACATTAATGAAGGTGGAGAGGAATCTTTTAATTTGCATATCCGTAACAATCATTGCTGGTGCAATTCGAATCACAGAGTCATTCGTCGCATTGAGCAGCAGCAGTTGCTTCTGGGCCTCTATGACCAAATTTTTCGCTATGGGTTCCTTAAGGCGAAGACCCAAGAGAAAGCCCTTTCCTCGAACCTCAGCTATCTGTGGATGACCGTGTAGGGCGGAGCGAATCTGCTTTTCAAAGTTTGCCGCTCGCTTCATGAGCTTCTCATCTTCGATTACTTCGATTACCGCTAACGATGCCGCAACTGCGATGGGATTTCCCCCGAAGGTGCTGCCATGATCTCCGGGTTGGAACGCCGGAGCGTTTTCACCGAGGGTGATCATCGCTCCCAGTGGTAATCCTCCGCCTAGGCCTTTCGCAAGAGTGATGATGTCGGGTTGAATACCGGAGTGTTCGTATCCGAACCACTCCCCTGTTCTTCCCATTCCAGTCTGTACAGCATCGATGCAGAGTAGAACTCCAAAGGCGTCGCATAAGGCACGAAGCCCCTCAAGATAACCTGGCGGGGCCGGGATAACTCCATTCTCTCCCTGAATTGGTTCGACGATAACCATTGCCGTCTTGCGACTAACGACCTTTCGCATGGCGTTCAAGTCGCCGTACTTCACGTGTTTCACATGCGGCAGAAGGGGTAGAAAAGGTCTTTGTTTTGCGGCCTGCCCAGTAAGAGTAAGCGCCCCTACAGTCCTGCCATGAAATCCGCCGATAGTTGAGACGATTCGCTTGCGGCCAGTAAGTCGGGAAATCTTGATAGCTGCTTCATTAGCTTCCGTCCCGGAATTACAGAAGAAAGTTCTGGCGCTCTTGCTCCCCGTCATTTTCTGTAACTTCTC